>CAYWVA010000161.1:0-5909 GCA_964461545.1 uncultured Rhizobiaceae bacterium
AGCGCCATGAACCCGCCGACATAGGTCGGAACCACGGTGAGATAGCAGCCGGCATCGGCGAACAGCCGAGCGAAGTTGAACACCGTGTTGCTGAGCTCATCGGCTTGAAAGAACGGCACGCCGTTCTGGGTGACCAGCACGCCGCCGGGTTTGAGCAGACGCTTGCAGTCGGCGTAGAACTCGCGGGTGAACAACACCTCGCCGGGACCGATAGGGTCGGTCGAATCGATGATGGCGAGGTCGAAGCGGTCGCCGGCGCTGGCGGCGTAGTCCTTGCCGTCGGCGATCACCAGCTCAAGGCGCGGATCGTCGAAGCAGCCGCGGTGCAGCTCCTGCAAATGCTCCCTGGCAAAGTCGATCACGCCGGCATCGATCTCCACCATCACCAGGCGCTTGACGCCACCGTGCTTGAGCACCTCTTCGGCCATGCCGCCATCGCCGCCGCCGATGATCAGCACATCCTCGACCCGGCCATGAGCCAGGATCGGCACATGCGCCAGCATCTCGTGATAGGCGTACTCGTCGGCAAGCGTGACCTGGGTCACGCCGTCGAGGGCCACCAGCCGGCCGAAGCGGACGGTGTCGGCCACGATCAGGCGCTGGTGGGGGGTGCGGGAATCGAACAGCACCCGGTTGAGCTGATATGAAGTGCGAAAGTCGCGGTGCAGGGTTTCGGTGAACCACTGGCGGTTCTGCGAGTCGCGCACGATGTAGTCAGGATCGCTCAATCGTGGTCCCTCCCGTGGAGAGCGCGGGGCCCGAGGCGCCGGCCCCCGGCGGGTCCAACTGGACCCGGGGGCCGGCAAGGCAATGGCTCAAACGCCCTCGCCGCGCAGGATTTCCTTGACCCGAACCGTCTCCGGGAGGAATGCCCGCTTCAGCACCTCGACGCAACGCTCCGGCTTGGCATCGCCGCACATGAACACGTCGAGTGCCGCGTATTGCCGCTCCGGCCAGGTGTGGATCGAGATATGGCTTTCGGCCAGCACCACCACGCCGGACACGCCATGATTGGGCGTGAAATGATGCAGGTGGATGTGCAGCAGGGTGGCGCCACACTCCTTGACGCAGCGCCTGAGCGTCCATTCGACCAGCCGGATGTCATCGAGCCCGCTGGCACCGATCAGGTCGATGATCAGGTGCGTCCCGGCGCATTCGGTGCCGTTCTTGACGATGAAATGGTCTTTCGGCTCCTCCGGTCTGTACGCACAAACGGAACCATCGGTGATGCTGACGTAACCTTCCGTTTGGGCGTTTCTTGGAGCTTCCAAGTCGATCCCCAATTGGAAGAGGGCTTGTTCGGTCATTTTGGGTCCCTCCCCAACCAGTAGATGTGAACCACCTCCGGAGCGCCATGTCCGGAAAACGCAAAAAAACCGGCCCTGACGCTGACCACGTGCTTGTCACCTCCGGAGTAGGCCCCGGAACCTTTCCCCGCCCACCCGGGTCCCGATTGATCGGCACCCAAGTTGTAGGAACGGCTACCAGCCCTAGCGCTGGCAATGACAAGCCGGTGTCCAGTTCAGGCCGGCTTGTAACGGCTCGATATAGGGTGATTGCTCGTGCAGTTCAAGTAATCTTTGCCGCTGCTGCACGAAGAGTTCCGGTTCACTCGGGGTGCGCCAGATCCTCCGCCTCAACCACGGCAAGGGCTGTCATGTTGATGACGCCGCGCGCCGTCACCGATGGTGTCAGGACATGGCAGGGCTTGGCGACCCCGACCAGGATCGGGCCGATGGGTGTCGCCTCGCCGATTGTCTTGACCAGGTGAAAGGCGATATTGGCGGCGTCGATGTTGGGCATGATGAACACGTTGGCCTCGCCCTTGAGGCGTGAGGCCGGAAAGATCCTCTGCCGCAGGTCCTCGTCGAGCGCTGCGTCGCCGGGCATTTCGCCTTCGACCTCAAGAGCAGGTGCGGCGCGCAGCAGGATCTGCAGCGCCTCGCGCATCTTCTGGGCGCTCGGCGTATCGGCACTGCCGAAGCTCGAATGTGACAGCAGCGCCAGCTTGGGCTCCACCCCGAAACGGCGCACCAGCGCGGCGACCAGGCGCGACAGGTCGGCGATGTCCTGCGCCGACGGGTCGGGGCTGACATAGGTATCGGCGAAGAAATAAAAACCGCGGTTGAGGACAGCGACGTTGACCGCCGAGATGTCCATGGCGTCAGGCGACAGACCGATGACGTCCCGAATGATTTCGATATGGCGGTTGAACCGCCCCTCCAGGCCGCACAGCATGGCGTCGGCGTCACCACGCGCCACCGCGGTGGCGGCGATCGCCGTGGTGTTGGCGCGAATGAGCACCCGGGCGACGTCGGGCGTGACCCCTTTGCGGCAGGTGAGGTTGAGGAACGTCTCGACGTAGTCGCGGTAGCGTGGATCATCATGGGGGTTGACGATCTCGAAGTCGCGGCCCGGCATGATATTGAGGCCATGGCGCTCGAGACGGGCAGCGACGACGTCGGGCCGGCCGATCAGGATGGGTACGGCCAAGTGCTCCTGCAGCACGGCGGCGGTGGCCCTGAGCACCCGCTCGTCCTCGCCATCGGCAAAGATGACGCGCCGGGGCGCGGCCCGCGCCCGGCTGAACACCGGGCTCATGAGGAAGCCGGAGCGGAAGACGAAGCGGTTGAGCCGATCCTGGTAGGCCTCGAAGTCGGTTATCGGCCGGCGTGCGACGCCGCTGTCCATGGCGGCCAGCGCCACTGCCGGGGCAATGCGCAAGATCAGCCGCGGGTCGAAGGGCGAGGGGATCAGGTTCTCGGGACCGAACAGCTTCGACGTCGTGCCATAGGCTTTCTCGGTGATGTCGGAGGGCGCCTCGTGGGCGAGCACGGCAATGGCCCGCACCGCGGCCAGCTTCATCTCTTCGTTGATGGCGGTTGCTCCGACATCGAGGGCGCCGCGGAAGATATAGGGGAAGCACAAGACGTTATTGACCTGGTTCGGATAATCGGACCGGCCGGTGCAGATCATGGCATCGGGCCTGACGGCGCGCGCCGCCTCCGGCCTGATCTCCGGGTCCGGGTTGGCGAGAGCAAGGATCAGCGGCTTGGCGTTCATCCGTTCCACCATGTCCGGCTTGAGCACGCCGCCCGCCGACAGGCCGAGGAATATGTCGGCGCTGTCGATCACCTCGCCGAGCGTGCGGGCGTCCGTCTGCTGGGCGTAAGCCGCCTTCCAGCGGTCCATGGAGGCTGCCCGGCCTTCGTGGACGACCCCGTCGATGTCGGTCACCCAGATGTTTTCCCGCTTCACGCCCAAGGCCACCAGCAGGTTAAGGCAGGCGAGCGCGGCGGCGCCAGCGCCGGAGGTGACGACCTTGACGTCGCCGGCCTTGCGATTGGCCAGCTCCAAGGCATTCAACACCGCTGCAGCGACGATGATCGCGGTGCCGTGCTGATCGTCGTGGAAGACCGGGATATTCATGCGCTGTTTCAACTCGGCTTCGATTTCGAAGCACTCCGGCGACTTGATGTCCTCCAGGTTGATGCCGCCAAAGGTCGGTTCGAGGGCTGCCACCACGTTGCAGAAGCGGCTAGGGTCGAGCTCTTCGACTTCGAGATCGAACACGTCGATGCCGGCGAACTTCTTGAACAGGACCGCTTTGCCTTCCATCACCGGCTTGGCGGCCTTCGGTCCGATATTGCCAAGGCCCAGCACCGCCGTGCCGTTAGAGATCACCGCCACCAGGTTGCCGCGTATCGTCAAACTGTCGGTTGCCTCCGGGTCGGCGACGATCGCCTCGCACGCCGCAGCAACGCCGGGAGAATAGGCGAGTGCCAGGTCGCGCTGGTTGGACAGCGGCTTGATCGCCTTGATCTCGAGTTTTCCCGGGCGCGGTTCGCGGTGATAGTTGAGCGCGTTGTGCTTCAGCTCTTCTGGGGCACCAGACATCGCCAATCCTCGCAATCACCCGGCGGAAACGGCCGCCCGCAGGCTCCCGATCGCTTCAAGCATGCAGCGCGCGGCAAGTCTAGCCAAATGCCGCCGATGGGACGCTTGCACCTCGCGCCGGGCAGTGGAGGCAGCTATAGTCGCACCGCCACAGTTCGCTGCAACCCGCCTCCGGCACGAAATATCCCAGGGAGATCAAGAATGAATCGATTGGCGCGACCCTTCACCCTGCTTTCAGTGCTTCTCATCTTCGTCGGTCCGGTGGCCACCGCCGCGCCGGCCAGCGAGGAGCCGCCGGTGGTGCGCGCGCTGCTTGATTCAGCCGCGATCGGGGCGGCGGCCCGGCCCACCTATCGCAGCCTCGATGTCGCCGCCAACGGCACCATCACCCTGAGCGACCTTGAAGTGACGTTTCAGGCGGACGGCGAGCCCGATACGGCGATGAGCTATAAGGTCGCGACCCTCATCCTGGCCGACGTCAAGGAGATCAGCGCGGGCCTGTTCGAGGTCGGCGCGGCCGACTGGTCGCAGATGACGGTGACGTTCGGCGGCGATCCGCTGGCGGCCATTCCCGTCATTACGGCCAAGGCCGTCTTTATCACTCAACCCGGCGAGGAAGCCACCGTGCTGGAGCGCATGCGCGCCTCCAGCGTGCTCGCCGAGGAAGTGGTGATCCCGGAGGCGATGGTGGTGATCGCTGGCCAGAGCCTCAGGATCGAGGGCTTGAGCACCTCCTGGCAGGGCGACCCGATGACCGGGGCCGGCATGGCGCGGTTCGCCGCGCAACGGATCCATGTCCCCATCCCGGCCGGCCTGATTGACGATGAGGCAAGCCCGCTCGCCGGATCGGGCTACAGCGAACTGGAGTTTGCCGTCGCCGGCACGACGACCAGCACCTATGCCGATGAGGCCTTCGGCTTCGAATTCGAGGTGCGGCTCGACGGCCGCGACATCGGCAGCCTGATCATCGATCTTGGCGCCGACGGCATTCCGCTGGCCCTGTTCGGCGCCCTCGATACCGCAGAACCAGACCCGGATGCGCTGCTTCCGTTCGCACAAGGGATCTCGTTCAAGCGCGCCAAGGTCCGCTTTGAAGACGATTCGCTGACCGGCCGGCTGTTGTCGATGATGGCGGAAGCTGAGGACATGGACGTGGAGTCGTTCGTCGCCGGTATCACCGAAGGCATCGAGATGGGCCTTGAGGAGTTTCTCAACCACAAGCTCGCCCGGGAAGTGTCCGCAAGCCTCTCAGCCTACTTGAATGACCCCAAGTCGATCACCTTCGCGCTTGCTCCGAAACTACCGGTGGGCTTCGACCAGATCATGTCCGGGCTTGACGACCCGCTGGCCCTCATCGAGCTGTTGCAGGTGAGCGTCACCGCCAATGACTGATATCTCAGCTTGTCATCCTCCGGCGAGCCGAAGGCGACGTCTCATTCACCGCCGGCCGGCGGCTTGTGCGGCAGGGCAAGGCGGATGTGCAGTTCGCGCAGCTGCTTCGGGTCGGCCTCCGACGGGGCGCCGAGCAGCGGGTCCTCGGCCTGCTGGTTCATCGGGAACAGCACGATTTCGCGCAGGTTCTGCTCGCCGCACAGCAGCATGACGATGCGGTCGAGGCCCGGCGCGATGCCGCCATGGGGCGGTGCGCCGTACTGGAAGGCGCGGTACAGGCCGCCGAATTTCTCGATCAGCACGTCCTCGCCGTAGCCGGCGATCTCGAAGGCCTTCTTCATGATCTCCGGCTTGTGGTTGCGGATGGCGCCCGACGACAGCTCAACGCCGTTGCACACGATGTCGTACTGATAGGCCAGGATGTCGAGCGGATCCTTGGCCTGGAGCGCTTCGAGCCCGCCTTGCGGCATCGAGAACGGGTTGTGCGAAAAATCGATCTTCTTGTCCTCCTCGTTCCACTCATACATCGGGAAGTCGACGATCCAGCAGAAGTCGAAGCGCTCCTTGTCGGCGAGGCCCAATTCATCGCCGATACGCACCCGCGCGGCACCGGCAAGAGT
>CAYWVA010000162.1:0-5905 GCA_964461545.1 uncultured Rhizobiaceae bacterium
TGAGCTACGGAGCGGCTTGGCAGATCACGTTCAGAAGGGCATGGCGCCGCTCCTTCGTCACCACCGAGAGAGCACGTTTCATGGCCTCGGGAAGTGCCGCAGGGTCCTCCACGCGTTCCCCATGCCCCCCGCCCGCTGCACAGATCTGCTCGAACGGCGGCAGGTCCTCAAGCCTCATGAAAGGCGCATCATTGCTCTTTGCCGCCCGGCCATGAGGATACATGGCGAGCGTCGACTGTCGGACGGCATTCCACATCGCATTGTTGACGATGATGAACAGTACGGGCAGCCCGTGCAGCCGGGCGGCATGGTGCACCGCCACGGGATTGCTGAATAGGAACGCCCCGTCGCCGAGAACGGCAACCACCGGACGGTCGGGCGCGGCCAGCTTTGCGCCCAGTGCTGCCCCCGCGCCCCAGCCGAGCCCAGAGGCAGAACTGGCGCCAAAGAAGCCTTCCGCCTCTTCAAACTTGCAATGCTCGAGCGCCAGCGAATACTCGTTGATGACCACTGTTTGCGGGGGCTTGGCGCCATCCAGACAATGGCTGATCCAGGTGAGATCAATTGGCGTCCGGCTGGCCGCGGCCTGGCGCGCGGCATCCCATTCGGCGTGTAGCGCGGTGCGCCGCTCCTCGATCCACGCGCGTCGGCGCCCGATCACCGCTTCGGCACTGCGTGTCGCGACCGCCTTCGTCAGAGCCTCGATGATGGTGGCGGGCGCGCCGGTCAGGCCGACGTCGCTGGGAAAGCCGCGGATCGGGATGTGGGTGAACAGGGGATCGAAGCCCGCCTGAATGATCCTGCAGTCCGGCGCGGGCTCGGCATGCGTCGGAATCCAGGGCACGTCGGTCTCTATCGCTATTATGACATCGGCCTCCCCGATCAGCTGGTGGGGGTCATATCCGAGATTCATCGGGTGTGAAGAAGGAATCGACAAGTAGCGCGGCTTGTGCTGCACGACGGGGATGGCACAGCGCCCGGCGAACTCGGCAAGACGAGCGAAGGCTTCCGGATCGCGTCCCGCGTTGCTCGTCACGATGAGCGGTCTCTCCGCCTCGGCGAGCATGTCGGCGGCGACACCGATCGCTGCATTGTTAGGGCCTGAGGGCGCGACGGCCTGAACACGTCGCGGCGTCAGGCGGCTGGCGTCCGGCATGGGTGCCGCCAGCACCTCGCGCGGGAGCGTCAGATAGACCGGACCGCATGGCTCACTGCCGGCGATGGCGAGCGCGCGATCGACGACCGTCGCAAGCTGTTGGCCGTTGCGCAGCTCGTAGTCCCACTTGACGAATTCGCGGACGATCCCAGCCTGATCGTACATTTCCTGCGCCCAATGAATGTACCCGTCACGCGCCCCTGGGAGCCCTGTCTCGGTGATCGGCGAGCGTCCGGCCGTCAGCAGAAGCGCGACGTTCTCCCGCGCTGCATTCATCGCCCCGCAGAGCATGTTCGCCGTGCCCACGCTGACATGCACCATCACGGCGGGAATGCGGTGAGACACCATGGCATAGCCGTGCGCCATTGTTACGGCGAGATTCTCGTGGGTCGCCAAGATTGGGCGCGGCACCGGCCTGCCACCTTGCATGGCTTGCGCATAGGCCTCCAGCAACGGAGCAAAATCGGTGCCGGCGTTGCCGAAGAGATGGTCGACTCCACGGTCGGCCAGCATGGCGAGATAGGCGGTGGCGACGCTGTCGGTGTGGGTTTGCCCCATGTAGACCTCCCAGGAGTGTCAAGCGGCGTGGCGAAGGAGGTCTCGCAGTGGCTTGCGCAACCTCATCGTATCATGCTCGGCAGCCACAGCACGAGGGAAGGGAATGCGATCATTATGCCCATAATGACGATGTTGATGGCCACGAACGGAAGGGCGGCGAGATAGATATCCATCATCTTGGTTCCTGGCAAAGCGATTCCCTTCATGACGAATAGGCTAAGCCCAAATGGTGGCGACAGCGTCGCTAGTTCCAGATTGAGCAGCATGATGGCACCGAACCAGACCGGATCCCATCCCATACCGACAACGATGGGCATGAAGATCGGGATGCACACCATGACGATCGAGGTCTGCTCCAGAAACATGCCCAGCAGGAATACAACCATCTGCATCAGGATCAGGACGACGATCGGATGCAGCGGCACGTCGAGGGCCATACTGGTAATGCCGGCGGTCACGCCGGTGAATGCCAGAAGCTGACCGAACGCTGCTGACCCGGTGAGGATCATCAGGACCATCACTGTGATCGAGGTGGCCGATGCGACCGCCTTCTTGACCACCTCCCAGGTGAGCTTGCCGTAGGCGGCTGCCAGCACGAAACACAGCAGCGCCCCCACTGCGGCCGCTTCGGTGGGCGTCGCCATACCAAGAAGGATAGCGCCGATGACGACCAAGATGACAGACAGCAGCGGCACGACGTATAGGAGCGTGTCCAGGCTGCGTTGGCCGATCGGAGTGGGGGCGACGTCGTAGGGCGGCGCCAGCAGTGGCTGAAGAGTGCATCGCACGAATATGTAGATGCCGTAGGCGGTGGCCAGCAGCAGCCCCGGCAACAAGATTCCGAGAAGAATGCCGCCAACCGAGATCTTGCCGAGGCTTGCGAGGATGACGGCCAGCGCGCTCGGAGGGATCATGATCGCCAGGCTGCCGCTAGCCAAGATTGGCCCGAGCGTCATGGTTTTCGAGTAACCTCGGCGCTGCATCTCCGGGCCGAGCGTCGATCCGAGCATCGCTACACTGCCCATCGCGACTCCGGTGAGGGTCGCGAGCACGGCGCCGGAGCCGACGGCAAGGAGTGACAGCCTTCCGGCGATGCGTCCGAGCCATTGGTCGAGGACGTCGATCAATTTGTAGGCCACGCCCGAGTGGAACATGACGGTGCCCATCAGGATGAACATGGGGACCGGAACGAGGACGAAGGTGGCGATCGAACTGTTGATGCTCAGGATCAGTTGGTGGAGCCCGATCGAACCGCCCCAGAACAGGTAGATGGATACGACGTTGACCAGCAGGAAGGCAAACGCGACGGGCAGCCCCATCAGCAGCAGCGCGGTAATCCCACCAAAGAACAGCGCTGCATATGCCCACCACTCCACGACTACTCTCCACTGCCCGGCGCGGATGACGACAGGTGGAATAGGGCCCGCCGCACGAACTGGAAGAAGAGCAGAAGACAGCCAAGCGGAATAACTGCCAGATTTACGGCCCGGTACATCTCGATTTCCGCGGCGACCCGGACGCCTCTTCGCCAGGAATCGGCGACCTCGAACGTTCCGAACACCACGATAACGAGGCAAACGGCGGCACACATCGCCGAGGTCACAACATCCGCCCAGCGCCGAGGGCCAGATGCCAGAGCGGCGTAGACAATGTCGACGGTGATGTGCTGCTCCTTCTTCAGGACCCAGCCCGCGCCGAGAAACGCGATATAGAGGAGTAGCGTGCCGCTGATCTGGTCTACGCCTACCAACCCGTATCCCAGAACGTATCTGACGAATACCTTGAGGCAAACCATGATCATCACAACGACCATGAGAATGCTCGCCAAGGCGCCGCCGGCATTCAAAAGGAAATCAAATAACCGCGAGATTCGGCCGACGAGGGTCATTTGGCCGCCAGAACCATGTGCCGATTATGGAACCGGCGCGTGCCAAGCGCCGGTTGCCGTTTTAGGCCGCTCAGTCGGCAGCCAGCAGCCTGCGCGCCTCTGCGTAGTCCTGTTCATCCATGGCGGTCTTGAAATGTGCCCACAGCGCCTCATCGGCCAGCTTGGACCAAGCTTCGGCATCCTCCACCGAAAGCGAGATCACCTCCATTCCCGCATCCCGCATGATCTTGAGCTGCATGGCTTCGTGGGCCGCAACCCAGCCGAGCGCCCACAATTGGGTGTTGCGAACGGCCTCCAGGACGATCTCCTGAACCTCTTCGGAGAGGCTGTTCCACTTCTCCAGGTTCATCTTCATCGAGATGCCGTTGCGGTACAGGGGTTGGTCGATCAAAAATCTTGAGACTTCCTGCCATCCGAAGTCGGTGAAGCCGTCGTAGTATGGCCATGTCAATCCGGCAACCGTGCCGCGGTCGAGCGCCACGTAGATATCGCCCGGTGGTAGCGTGATCGGTTCGGCGCCCACTGCGGTGACAAAGTGGCGAGTGAGCGGCGGCACGCGGATCTGCAAGCCCTTCAGGTCGTCGACGCTCTTGATCGGATTCTGAGTGATGAGGTAGTGATTGCCGGTCGTTCCGTCGCCGGTGTAATGGCCCAGATATCGCACGCCGGCCGGCTCGTACAGTTTGACCATGAAATCGAACAGTTCACTACCCGGCCCCTGATCGGGAACTTGGTGCGGTGATAATTCGGTGATGTAGCCAGCCGGCACAATGCCAGCCCAGTAATTGGGTGCGCCGTACCACAGGTCGAAGAGCCCCCTGGCGATCGCTTCGGGCTGATCGAAGACGGGAATGACCTCCGCCGCTCCCTGGTACTCGGCGACGATCTGGCCTGCGCCGAGGCTATTGAGCTCGTCCTTGAATCGATGCCCGATATCAGCCGCCGCCGTGCCCGGCGCCCACGAGCCAATCATCCTAAGCGTCACGGGTTCCGCAGAAGCGGCTTCGGTCAGGCCGATTGTCGCCACTGCCGCAAGCAAAACGCTAGCTGCAACACGCGCGAGCTTGCTCATATGCGTAATCTGTCTCATTTTGCTCCTCCCCATGGCGTCATTCGTCTCCGAGCAGTTTTGCAGGCACAACCTTTGGCCCTACCTGCTGTCTGCAGCGGCGTCAGGAGGTCCGCGGAGGATACTGACCCCGCAGACCTCCACTCGGTCACTTTTTCATCAACTCGAGATCAGAGGTCTTGATCGAGTCCGGATACAGGACCTCTATCTTTTCGTTCTGAACCTGGATGATCGGTAACTCCCGCGCTACGTTCATGCCGTTGTCGCCAAATTTGATCTCACCGTAGATCGTCGTGATGTCAGTTGCAGCGAGGGCATCGCGGATTGCCTCGCCGTCAAGCGACCCGGCACGGGCCAGCACATCCTCAAGCATCACCAGGGCACCGGCACACGATCCGTGCACGTAATCCGGATCGCTTCCACCGCCGGTGGATGCAAGATAATCCTGATAAAAATCGGATGTCGTTGGCCAAGGACCGATGCTGTCATAGTTCGTTGCGTGGTGCCACCAGTTGGGGCTGGTAATGCCGTTGGCCAACCCCCCCAGCGCCTCGGTAAATTCCGCATAGGCCGGACCGGTCACCATGGTGACAATAGCAGCTTCGATACCCAGATCGACCATCTGCCGGCGGGCCAAGATGAGGTCTTGAGAATAGCCGGTAATGTAGATCCAATCCGGCTGGGACGCAGCGATCCCCGAAAGTGCCGCGGAATGATCCACTGTGCCTACCGGGTAGAGTGCGTCGTAGACAACTTCCAAGTCGCCCCGTTTGGCCGAAGCGACGGCACCTTCAGCCATCGCCTTGGGAAAAACATCGTCGCGCCCCAGCACTGCGATCGTGCGCAGTTCAGGATGCTCTCGCTTTAGGTAGGTCACCATAATATCGGTCACGTTGGCGTTGGGCGCCAGGGTACCGAACAGATAAGGGTTGCCCTGGGCAAAGACCGATTCCGATGAGGCAACGCAAGCAACAGTCGGTATTTGGTAACGCTCACCCACAGTGGCAGTGATGACGGTATGGCCCGAGCCGAACGGCGACATCATCAGATGAACACGGTCCGAGGTGATCAACCGTTCCGCCAGCTGTCCGGCGCGTGGGCCATCACTCTGATAATCATACTCGACGATTTGGACCGGCAGCTTTTGGTCGCCCACCTGGATGCCGCCAGCGGCATTCACTCTCTCTTGCCACATTTTATAGACCACCTGCTGCTTATGGCCCTCGTCGGCAAG
>CAYWVA010000163.1:0-5866 GCA_964461545.1 uncultured Rhizobiaceae bacterium
ATCATGCTGTCGACGGTGCCGGTGGCGAAGGCCTGGGTGATCTCGGCGGCCTCGATCTTGGTCGGCACTGCGCCCATGAGTTCGGCCAGCCTTTCGGTGGCGGTGTTGTAGGCGCGGAACTTGACCCCTCTCATGTCGTCGGCCGAGTTGATCGACCTCTTCACGTAAAGGCCCTGAGGCGGCCACGGCGTGGCATAGAGGAACTTCAGCCCGCGCTCCTCCAGCACTGTCTCCAGGGCCGGCCGGGAGGCTTGGTAAAGCTTGCGCGCCTCGGCAAAGCTCGTTGCCAGGAAGGGGATCGAGTCGATCTCAAACAGCGGATGCTCGTTGGCCAGCGCCGAGATGAGGCGCTCCCCGATGGGCGCCTGACCGGTGCGCACCGCCCGGAAGATTTCGTCGCCCTTGAACAGCGAACCGTTGGGATGGGTGACGATCTCGATTGCCCCGCCGGTCGCTGCCGTCACGGCAGTGCCGAACTCGGCCGCAGTCTCGGAGTGGTAGTTGGTTGCGGGATAGGCAAGCGGCATGTCCCATTTGTCGGCCAAGGCAAGGCCGCTGCTCAACGCCAGCGCCACAGCGGCGCCGGTGAGGCTGTTGATGGCAAAGCCGTACGACATGGTTTTCCTCCCCTGTTTTTGATTGGCCGAACGGGCACTGTGCCACGGAAACCGCAAGCCCGGAAGACTGCACCTTGAAACGCCGGGTTTGGACGGCGTCCGTTGCTAATCCGCAAGCCGGCCGATGAATGCCACCGCTTCGATCTCCACCAGCATCTCCGGTTCAGCCAGTGCCGCCTCGACGGTGGTGCGGGCCGGCGGATCGCTGGGGAAGGCTTCCCGGAAGGCCTCGTTCATGGCCCCGAAATGGCGCATGTCGGCGAGATAGACATTGCACTTCAAGATGTCGTCGAAGGTGGCGCCGGCCTCCGCCAGAACGGCCTTGAGATTGGACAAGACCTGGCGGGTCTGGCGCCCGACATCGCCGATGCCGACCAGCTTGCCGGTCTCGTCCCAGGGAACAAGACCGGCGGTATAGACAAAGCCGCCCGCCGTCGTGCCGGCGGAATAGGGATAGTTTGGCAGCGGCAGATACGACAGCGCCTTGGGGCGCAAGAGCTTCTTGGGCATCTGAGGGCCTCGCTCAAATCAAGGTGCAATCAAGGCGTCTCGGCAGGCGGTTTGCCCTTGGCGCCGCCGGCCAGGCTGGGAAGAAGCTGGACAAACTCCATTGGAAACGGGAACACGATGGTGGAGTTCTTTTCCATGGCAATGACGTTGAGCGTGCTGAGATAGCGCAGCTGCATGGCTTCCGGCCGGCCCGACAGGATCTCGGCCGCCTCGAGCAGTTTCGCCGCCGCCTGCTGTTCGCCTTCGGCATTGATGACCTTGGCGCGCCGCTCGCGCTCGGCTTCGGCCTGGCGCGCAATGGCGCGGATCATCGATTCGGAAATATCGACATGCTTGATCTCGACATTGGCCACCTTGATGCCCCACGAGTCGGTCTGGGAATCGAGGATCTCCTGGATGTCGTTGTTGAGCTTGTCGCGTTCGGCCAGCATTTCGTCGAGGTCGTGCTTGCCGAGCACCGAGCGCAGCGTCGTCTGGGCAAGCTGGCTGGTCGCCGCCATGAAGTTCTCGACCTGGATGGTGGCGCGCTCGGGATCGACGATGCGGAAATACAGCACCGCATTGACCCGCACCGAGACGTTGTCGCGCGAGATCACGTCCTGGCTTGGCACGTCGAGCACCAGCACGCGCAGATCGGTGCGCACCATCTGCTGGACATAGGGAATGAGGATGATCAGCCCCGGGCCCTTCACGCCGGTGAAGCGGCCAAGCGTGAACACCACGCCGCGCTCATACTCGCGCAAGATCTTGATTGCCGCCGACAGAAAGATGACGACGATGATGAGAATGGCGATCCAAAAGGCAAAGTCGGTGAATATCGGCATGGCATCCTCCGCTTGTCTAGCTGTCCGTCCCGTCAGGCTCGACAGCCACGGTGAGGCCGTCGACCCTGGTTATACGCACCTGCTGGCCCTTGCTGAGCGGCGCGTCAGAGCGGGCCTGCCAGCGCTCGCCATGCACGAACACATGGCCCTGGTTGCCGTCCCAGTCCTGCACCGTGGCTTTCGCGCCGATCATCCAGTGATCGCCGGTGGTCACCCGGCGACGATGCGATCTCACCGCCAATTGGGCGACCAGGGCGGTAAACGCGAAGCTGGTCAGCGCAACCACCGCGATCACTTCCCAGGCGATCTCGAAACCCGGGACCCCCGGCTCGATGAGGATTGTGGCGCCGAGCACGAATGCCACAGCCCCGCCGATGCCGAGAATGCCGAAGGATGGCGCGAACGCCTCCGCCACCATCAGCGCCAGCCCCAGGATCATCAAGCCCGCCCCGGCGATATTCACCGGCATGGCGGCTAAGGCGTAAAGGCCGATCAGCAGCGAGATGGCGCCGATGGTGCCGGGATAGAGCGCCCCAGGATTCATGAACTCGAAGATCAGTCCGTAGATGCCGATCATCATCAAGATCAGCGCCACATTGGGATTGGTGATGGCGCTGAGCAGCCGGATGCGCCAATCCGGCTCGACATGCTCGATGGCGATTCCGCGGGTCTCAAGGACAATCTCCATGCCGCCGGCGCTGACCCTCAGGCCGTCAGCCTGTGCAAGCACATCCTCGAAGGTCTCCGCCACAATGTCGATGACATTTTCCCGAAGCGCTGCGGTCGCCGACAGGCTGGCCGCCTGGCGCACCGCCTTTTCGGCCCACTCGGCGTTGCGGTCGCGCAGTTCGGCCAGGGAACGGATGTAGGCGACGGCGTCCTCCACGACCTTGGCTTCGCTGGGGGTGCGCGGCTGGCGCGGCTGCTGGTCGTCGCGCTGCTGCTGATCGTCGTTTTTCTGGTCCTCGTCGCGGTCGCGGCCGAAGGGCAGGCCGCCGCCACCGAGCTGCACCGGGGTGGCGGCCCCGAGATTGGTGCCGCGCGCCATGGCGGCGACATGGCTGGCATAAAGTATATAGGTGCCGGCACTGGCTGCCCGCGACCCGCTCGGGGCGACATAGCCGACGATGGGCACCGGCGAGGCGAGGATGTCGCGGATGATCTGGCGCATCGAGGTATCAAGGCCGCCCGGCGTGTCCATCCTGAGAATGACGACGGGGGAATTGCGCTCGCGCGCCGTCTCCAGCCCGCGGGCAAAATAGTCGACGGTGGCAGGGCCTATGGCGCCGTCGATATGCAGCACCACGGCGGTCCGGTCTTGCGCCCCCCCGGGGGCAAGGCTGAGCACCACGGCGGCGATGGCGAGCGCCGCCAGCCAGACCGCCAACCGGATAGCTCGGATGTCGAATAACCCAATCGCTGTCTTGCGCCTCATCGGCATGGTGTGGAGCCACCTCCCAGGCTCGCCTTTCGGGCACCGAGCGCTAGCGGTGCCCTTGTCGGCCTTCACTACAGAATCCATCACAGAAATGGTATCCCGCACGCCATTTCTCTGCGGGTCCCGGATTCGATTTCATCGCATGGGGATCCAGGCGTAATCTACCGGGGCCGAAGCGGCAGGTTACGCCGTTCGGCTCCCCCGCACTACGGCTTCCGGGCGAAGCGGTGCATGCGCTTGACGCTCATCGAGATATGGCTGCGCCGAATGTGGCCCACCGCCTCCAGGTCGTTGATCTCCATGGCAGCGAGGATGTCGGCCATTTCGCGGCGGAACACCACCAGTTCGTCGCGCAGATTGAGGTGCGGCACCGATTTGAGCCAGATGCGATGGGTGAGGAAATACAGCCGCTCAGAGATCTCGCGGAGCGGCTGGTTGCCGGTCATGGCGGACAGCTCCTGGAAAAAGTCCATGTTGATGCGCGCGTATGCCTTGGGATCGGGATCGTCCAGCATGCGATCGCAGCGCGCCAGCAGCTTGCGCACCCGGACAATATCGGTTGGGGTGGGCTGGATGGGATCGAGCTTGCCGATGAGCTCGGCCAGCTCCATGCGCAAGGCGTAGACCGGCATGAGCCCTTCGATGTCGACATCGGTCACAAAAGTGCCGACCCCATGCCGGCTCTCGAGCAGGCCTTCGGCCTCGAGCCGCGACAGCACCTGGCGCACCGGGGTGCGCGATACGCCAAACTCGCGCGCCAGATCCTCTTCCGACAGCTTCAGGCCTGGCTCGTATTCGAGCAGGCAGATGCGGTCGCGGATGGTGCGGTAGATGCGCTCGTGGCGCTCGCGCGCGCCGCTCAAGGGTCGCAGGGCGGCATCAGATGCATGGGTCATCCCGCCTCCAGCACGGCACGCAGGAACTGCCGGGTACGCTCGTTCTGCGGATTGGCGAAGAACTCGTCGGCCTTGCCCTGTTCGGCGATCTTGCCGGCGTAGAAAAAGCACACTCGGTCGGCGAATTCCTTGGCAAAGCCCATCTGGTGGGTCACCATCAGCATGGTCAGGTCGTGCTCGCTGCCGAGCTTGCGGATGACGTTGAGCACCTCGCCGACGAGCTCCGGATCGAGGGCAGACGTCACTTCATCGAACAGCATGATCTTGGGCCGCATGGCCAGGGCGCGTGCAATGGCGACGCGCTGCTGCTGGCCGCCGGAAAGCTGGGCGGGGTAGTGGTGCACCTTGTCGGCAAGGCCGACCATTTCGAGCAGCTCCACGCCGCGCGCTTCCGCTTCGGCGGCCGGAAGGTTCAGCACCCGGCGCGGCGCCTCGGTGCAATTGCCGAGCGCCGTCATGTGCGGGAACAGGTTGAAGTGCTGGAATACCATGCCGATCTTGCCGCGCACCCGGCGCAAATGAGTATTGTCGGCCGGCACCAGGGCGCCGTTCTTTTTCATGTGGGTGAGCGGCTCGCCGTCGACCCAGATGACGCCCTCGTCGATGCGCTCCAGCGTCATCAGCATGCGCAGCACCGTGGTCTTGCCGGACCCCGACGGGCCGATGATCGCCACCTTTTCGCCCTGCGCAACGTCGAGCTCGAGGCCGTCGAGCACGGTCAGCGGCCCGTAGCGCTTGGTGACATTGTCGAAGCGGACCATCGGCATTTCGGCGCTCATCGCGCACCCCTGCGGTTGAGGCTGCGCTCGACCTCGCGAATGAGTGCAGCCGAGACCAGGCTCATGGCCAGGAAGAACAGTCCGACGAGCGTGATCGGCTCGGTATAGCGGAAGGTCTGCGAACCGAGGATCTTGGCGGTCTGCATGAGCTCCAGCACGGCAATGGCCGAAAGCAGCGGCGTCTCCTTGAACAGCGCCACGAGATAATTGCCAAGCGCCGGAACGACGGGCGGAATGGCCTGCGGGATGATAACGTCCTTGAAGGTGTCATAGGGACTGAGATTGAGCGCCGTTGCGGCTTCCCACTGACCGCGTGGCACGCCTTCGAGCCCGGCCCGGTAGACCTCCGAGCAGTAGGTCCCGTAATGCATCCCCAGCGCCAGGATGCCGGCGGTGAGGGCATTCAAGGTGATGCCGAACTCGGGCAGGACAAAATAGATGAAGAAGATCTGTATGAGCAGCGGCGTGGAGCGGATAAACTCGACGAAACCGGCGATCGGGATGCTGATAAACGGGTTTTCCGACATCCGCAGGATTGCGAACACCAAGCCGAGCACCGCTGCCAGAATGAAGCCCAGGATGGTCGCCTGGACGGTGACGATCGATGCCCACCCGAGGACGGGAAGAATCTCGAACGCGTAGCCCCAGTCCCAGATCATGCCCGCCGCCCCCGGGCAAGGCCGCGCGAGGCATAGTGTTCGAGCGTACGCATGCCGACCGTGATGATGATCGAGATGGCGAGATAGATGAGCAGCACGATGGTGAAGATCTCGATGGTGCGGAACGTGATGTCGTTCATCTG
>CAYWVA010000164.1:0-5832 GCA_964461545.1 uncultured Rhizobiaceae bacterium
GGCGTTATGGGCTTCGCAAGGAGGCCTGCAACGCTCAAGCCGTCGGCCGCGGCCAGATCGCGCGCAATCCTGACGTCGGGGTCGTCGGTCCCGCCCAGCAGCAGCAAGTGCGCCCCCGACAGGGAGACCGCACGCAGCGCTTCGGCGTGTGAATTGTCCAGCGCCGACGGGTCGACGATGACCGCTTCGGGCCCAAAGCTTTCCAACACAGGCAGCATCGCGGACCCGGACGGGACGCGACGCACAAGCAGGCCCAACGCCGCAGCGGCTTCGTCAAGCGTCCAGGTTTCGAATTCGTCGCTCCCTACGATGAGCACGCGCCGGACCGTGATCGACCCATCCACCAGCTAGCGTGCCTCTCGCGTTTCTTCGTCCAGGAGGCGCGGATCGGGGGCTGGTTCCGCTTCGCTGAGCAGGGGGTTGAACAGCTTGTCGACAAGTTCGTGTAAATCTGCCCGTAAGCCGCTGCGCACCCGTGCGAGCTGGGCCTTGAGCGCGATCGGAACCTGCTCGGCCGCGGAGAGCGCCACGAGCAGTTCGCCGTGACGAGCCCGTTCGGCTTCCAATGTTTCGGCCAGCTTATTCCCGAACCGTTCCAACTCTGATTCCCGGCGCCGCGCCTCGTCGGCCTGGCGTCGGAACTCGGCAGCCTCGCGGAGGGCTTCGTCCGCCTTGCGGCAAGCCTCCTCCGCCTGGCCTCGTGCTTCCCGCTCGCCCGCCCGCAGTGTCTCGTGTTCTGCTTCTGCGGCAGCCAGCGCGCTGTTAAGTTCGGCGATGCGCCGTTCCTCCTTGGTGGTGCGTTGCTGGAGCTCGGCGAGGCGAGCACCCAGTTGCTCGGACTCTTCGGCGGCCGCAACGAGGGCGCGGCGTGCCGATGCAAGGTGCCGCCGTTCCTGCTCGAGCTCTTTTTGGCGCTTCGCCTGCCTGTCGTCGCCAGCGGTCTTGGCCGGCGCGCGTTCCGCCGTCCCGGCAAGGTCGGAGACATCGACACCCTGCACCAGGAACCCCTCGGCATTGCCCATTGCATCGCGTCTAGCGCTCACCAGCCAGCGGATCGTCTTGCCATCCACCGGCCGACTGTCCTTGACCTCGGACGGCGCCCCCGCGGAAATCGCCGCAAGCATCTCCCCGACGGCGTCCGCGTGCAGGCGCGGAAGTGCCTTGAGTACATCGCGCCCGACGAAAGGCGCGCGCCCGAGCGCCTGCGCTGCCTCGTTGGCTGCCACGACCTTGAGATCGGCGTCCACGCGCAACATTGGCCCGCTGATGGCACGCAAATCATTCTCAAGAACCGCGAGTTCTGCCTGCAATTCAAGCTGCCCGCGCCGGGACGCGGTGATTTCCTCGTGACCGACCATGGCGCCCGCGATACCGGGGTTCAGCAGCGGGGCAACACTGATGCGCCAGCGTCGCCGGCCGTCTCCATATTCGCAGCTGAACTGGTCCGCGACACCACCCAAAACCTGGCGGATTCCGCGTGCCAGTCCCGCGGCATCCAGGTCGCCGAACTTGCCGCTTTCCGCAGATGGCGAGCTGAACTCGCGCCCCAGCTTGAATTCGCGGCCGGCATGGCAGGCGGGATCCTCGAGTGCAAGCCACGCCTGGTTGCAATCGCTGATGACGCCGGAGGAATCCAGGATGGCACGCGGCACCCGCTCGGAATCGAAAATCGCACGCAGGAATCGGCGCCCCTGCTCGACCTCGCGCAATACCTTCTGTTGCCGCTGGCCGTCGGACACCACTCCGGCGGCCCGCGCCAGCCGGCCGTGCTCATCGAGCTGCGAGCGGCCGCGCAAGATGCACCAGCGGTAGGCGCCGCCGCCGACCCGGATGCGCGCTTCGAGTTGCCAGGGCTGACTGGTATCGACCAGCTCTTCGATCCTGCGCAAGGCGATCTCGCGATCGTCCGGATGGATGCGTGCAGGCAAGGCCTGCAAGGATTCGCGACATTCCGGGGCAGGCAGCTGCCAGGCCGCAGGCTCCGCCGCCGCAAGCCACACCTCGTCATTGCCGCCCTCATAATGCCAGGCGAGATCGCCTGTGGCACCAAGGCTGCCGGCGATGTACTGGCTGCGGCGGCGGGATTCCTGGCTCGCCCGGGCGCGCGCCGCCGCACTGAGCAGGCGGTCGACGAGGCCGGCGGAGTCCATCGCCTCGGGGGTAAGCCGATCATGTGCCCCGAGCGCAAGGCATGCGGCAATGTCCGGCGCGGCAGCGTCCGCGGCCAGCGCCACAATGGGCAGTTGCGGCGCGATTTCGCGCAGATCAGAAAGAAAGTGCAGACCATCGCCCTGGTCGAGCCCGAGTTCCACAAGCGCAAGGTCGTAGGCGCCGGAACCCAGCCGCCGACGCGCCGTCTGCAGGCTGTCCGCGCCCTCGATCAGAATCAGCCCCGAGTTCTGCCGCTGCAGGCCCTGACCGATCCTCCGGATGACTTCCGGGTCGTCGGCGATCAGCAGGATGCGCAGGGACTGTGACATGGGGCGGGCGGAGCTCCTGGACATGGCATCGCGAAGTTACCACGATCCTGCACCGGCGTCGTTCGACAGAGGTCACGATTCTGTGCTTCGGCCCGGCCCTGCGGTTATTCTAGTTCAGCCCCCGTAAGGGATTCGATCCACCATGAGCAGCCGAGAGTCCAGCTCCATCCGTCGCGGACAGGCCGAACAGGCGCGTGCCGAGCACCGCCTCAAGGCCTTGTTGAACGCGACGCCGGATGCCGTCGTACTGATCGATGGGAACGGCATCATCGAACTGTTCAACGCGGGTGCGGAGCGCATTTTCGGCTATCGTGCCAGTGAAATCGTCGGCCAGAACATTGCGCTGCTGATGCCGACGCCCTTTCGGTCCAACCACGATGGTTACATACAGCGCTATCAGCAAACCGGCGAGGCCCGCTTCATGCTCGCACCACGCGAGGTGCGTGCTCGCCGCAAGGACGGATCCACGTTTCCGGCCGAAGTCTCCGTTGGCCAGGTGGCCGGCGAGGGGCTGTCGAGCTTCATTGGAATCGTTCGGGACCTGAGTGCGCGCGCGGCGGCCGAAGCCCGACTTCACAGGGTTGAAGCCAACCTGGTGACGGCGCAAGCGTTGGCCCATGTCGGCAGTTTTGAGGGCAACTGGCCGATCGAAGGCTCGAACTACTGGTCAGACGAGTTCTACCGCATCATCGGCCTCGATCCCGACGAGCCTCCCATGGGGCCCGGTGAATTTGCCCGCCGCTTCGCACACCCGGACGACCTGCAGCGTGTCGAGGCGCAGCTTGCCAGGGATGCGCGGAATTCCTCCGCGGGCGGCGAATTCGAATACCGGATCGTCAGGCCCGATGGTACCGTCCGGAATATCCAGAAGATCTACCAGTTTGTGACCGATGAGCTGACCGGTCTGCGGCGCATCCAGGGCACGATTCTCGACCAGACTTCCAGGCGGCAATCGGAAGAAGCACTTCGCCGCGAACGTGATCGGGCCCAGCGCTATCTGGATATCGTCAACGTGATGATTATCGCAGTCGACCGCCGCGGGGTCATCACGCTCGTAAACCGCAAGGCCTGTGAGCTATTCGGCTATCCGGAGCCCGAGCTTCTCGGCAAGGATTTCTTTGCCACATGCCAGCCAGCCGGCTTCGCGGGGCGGTCGCGCATCCTTTTCGAGGAAGCGCTGGCGGGCCAGGAGTCGGGCTTCAGCTTGCTTGAAGGTCCCGTGCTGACCCGGCAGGGCCACTTGCGTCGCGTGTTCTGGCGCAACCAGTTTCTGCGGGATGCGGAAGGGAATATCAACGGGGTGCTGAGCGCGGGTGAGGATGTCACCGAGCAACGCGAGACCGAATCCCAGCTGCGACAGGCCGAGGAGGAGTTGCGGCTGATATTCCGCCGCGCTCCGGTCGGCATGGCGACACTTTCCGCCGCGCACGAAATCGACGGGCACTACCTCTCGGTGAACCAGGCGCTGTGCGACATGCTGGGTTACACCGAGGGCGAACTACTTGCGCGCTCCGTCCGCGAAGTTACACCGCCGGAGGATATCAGTGAGACACAGCGCCATTTCGATCTGCTGTTGTCCGGGGCGGGTACCGTCAAGTACGAGAAGCGCTTCATCCACAAGAGCGGCTCGGTCGTGCACGCCCTCGTGCACCTCAGCGCCATCGCCGATCACCAGGGCAAGCCGCTCCTCATCATCAGCCAGATTCTCGATCGCACCGATGTGGTCCACGCGGAGGTGGAAGCGCGCAAGCAGCGCGAACGGCTCGCGCATGTCGCGCGCCTCGGCACACTGGGCGAAATGGCGGCCGGCATTGCGCACGAGCTGAACCAGCCGCTCGCCGCCATCGCCAATTACACGCAGGCCTGCCAGCGACTCATCGTAGCCGGGGAAATGGACCAAGAGGAACTCGGCCAGGTGCTTGGTCGCGTCACGGCCCAGGCGCAGCGCGCCGGCGACGTGATCCAGCGCTTGCGTGCCTTCGTGCGGCGGCATACTCCCGACCGCAGAACCCGCGATGCCAACGAGATCATCCGGGAGATCCTGCCACTGGTCGAAATGGACTGCCGCTCCCACGAGGTGGCGCTGCAACTGCAGTTCCAGCAAGACCTGCCGAAAGTCCAGGTCGACGGCGTGCAGCTGCAACAGGTACTGCTGAACCTGACCCGCAATGCCGTCGAGGCTATGAACGCCTGCGCGCCAGAGCATCGAAGCCTGGTGGTCCGCAGCGAAGCCTTGAACGAGGACGAGGTGGAACTCGCCGTCGAGGACACCGGGCCGGGAGTCCCCGCCGGCATGCTGGAGCAGCTTTTCGAGCCCTTTTTCACTACCAAGTCGGAAGGCATGGGACTCGGACTGTCCCTGAGCCGATCCATCATAGAGGCACATGGCGGCACACTGAGATACGATGCGCAGCCAGACGGTGGCAGTGTCTTCCGGATCAAGTTGCCGACAGCACCCGAGGAGGAATAAATGGCGTCGACCGAGGCGACAGTGTTCATAGTTGACGACGATGAGGCAGTGCGGGACTCGCTGGGCCTGCTGCTGCGATCGGTCGGTTACCGGGCCCGGTGCTACGCAAGCGCCAAGGATTTCCTCAGGGCTTTCGACCCCCGCGATTACGGTTGCCTCGTGCTCGACATCCGCATGCCCGGCATGACGGGCCTCGAACTTCAGAAGCACCTCGCCGAACTCGGGTGCAACATTCCCATCGTATTCATCACCGGTCATGGCGACATACCGATGGCAGTGGAAGCGGTCCGCCTGGGCGCCGTGGATTTCCTGCAGAAGCCTTTCAAGGACCAGGATCTCGTAGACCGAATCAACGAAGCGCTCAAGCAGGCCGCCGAGCAGCGCGAGGGTGAGCTCGAGCGACTGCAGATCCTTGACCGGATCGAAAGCCTGACTGCGCGCGAGAAACAGGTGATGGGGGAGGTGGTGCAGGGCAAGGCCAACAAGGTCATTGCGGGCGATCTCGGCGTCAGCCAGCGGACGGTCGAGATCCACCGCGCCCGCGTGATGGAAAAGATGCAGGCCAACTCGCTGGCCCATCTCGTCCGCATGGTAATGGTGGCTGAAAGCCCGGCCGGCAACTGATCCCTGCGCCGGCCCCGGCCTTAGGTAGATGTTCGTATTTCATTAGTCATGGCGAGTTTCAATACTCGTCACGGCGATCATAAGAACATCCCGGGAGCGCCGGCCCCGGCAAACCGGGCGTGCCCACCAGCCTTTATCCGGTTCAGACAACAATGGTTCCAACCCCGCGAAGCACCGCTGAGGCGCAGCAGGCGACCATCTGCGTCGTAGCGAGCGATCCCGCGGAACGGGAAACACTGTCGCAACTGTTGAGTCACC
>CAYWVA010000165.1:0-5747 GCA_964461545.1 uncultured Rhizobiaceae bacterium
CTGGAGTCCATCCTGACCCCTGCCGGCTTCGATTGCCGGCGGCTTCGCTTCGCCGAGCCGGGACTGCCTGAGGTGGACAATCTGTTTGCCCAGTTCGGCACGGGCAGCCCGCATTTCTGCTTTGCCGGACATGCTGACGTGGTGCCGCCGGGCGACGAGGCGCTGTGGAGCCACCCGCCGTTTGCGGCCGAGATCGAAGGGGGCATGGTCTATGGCCGCGGCGCCTGCGACATGAAGGGTTCGGTGGCCGCGTTTGCGGCCGCGGCCATCGCCTTTACCGGCGCCCGCCGCGGCGAGCTTGCGGGATCGCTGTCGCTGCTCATCACCTGCGATGAGGAAGGCCCGGCGGTCAACGGTACCGTCAAGGTGCTGCGCTGGCTGGCCGAGCACGATCGGACGCCCGACCACTGCCTGATCGGCGAGCCGACCTCCACCGATGCGTTGGGCGATACGGTCAAGATCGGCCGGCGCGGCTCGGTGAATTTTTTGGTGACGACGACTGGCACCCAGGGCCACACCGCCTATCCCCATCTCGCCGACAACCCGGTGCCCAAGCTTGCCCGGCTGGTCGACCGGCTTGCCTCAGCCACACTCGATAGCGGCACCGAGCACTTCGAGCCCTCCACGCTGGCCGTCACCACTTTTGACGTCGCCAACCCGGCCCACAACGTCATTCCGGCGACGGCGCAGGCCCGGTTCAACATTCGCTTCAACCCGCTGCACAGCGCCGATAGCCTCAAGGCATGGGTCGAGCAGCAATGCGATATCGTTGCAGCTGAGGTGGGGGGCACCTTCACGCCGAGTGCTGCGCCCGGTGCGGACTGCTTTGTGACCGAGCCGGGGCCGTTGGTTGAGCTCGTCTGTGGCGCGGTTGAGCGCCAGACGGCGCGCACCCCCCGGCTGACCACCTCGGGCGGCACATCGGATGCCCGTTTCGTCAAGGACTACTGCCCGGTGGTTGAGCTTGGCCCCACCAATGCCACCATCCACATGGCCAACGAGCGTCTTGCCGTATCTGAGCTCGAGACCCTGACCTGCGTATACCGTGATGTCCTGGAGGGATATTTCTCCCGATCGTGGTCATGAACTGGTTCGAAGAGGTGCGCCGGTCGCTGCTCGGATCGTGGCTGCTGCTGATCCGTGATACCGGCGGCTACCGCCACTTTTCGCAGAGCGAGGCGGGCTTCTGGCGCTCATTCTCGGCCATCGTAATCATAGCGCCGCTTTACCTTTACGCCACCACGGTTCATGTCGAACTGCCCGGCGAGGCAGCGGCCGCGGCCTCGCCGTCGCTGACCGCGGCGATGGTTGGGCTTGTCCTGGATTGGATCGGCTGGCCGCTGGCGATGGTGGTCATTGCCCGCCTTGCCGGCCTGGCCCACGCCTATGCCCGCTACATCATCGCCTACAACTGGTCCTCGGTGGTGGTGATCGCCGTCATGATGCCGCCCCTCATCCTGCTCGACCTCGGGCTCATCGGTCCGGGATCGGCCGTGACCTTGAGTTTCGCGGTGCTGCTGGTGTCGCTCTACTACCGCTGGTATGTGGCGCTCACCGCATTTGGGACCACCGGCCTCGTGGCAACGGCGCTGGTGCTTGCCGACGTCGTTCTAAGCCTCGCGGTCAACCGCCTGGTCACCTGAAGCGCCGTAGTCGATCCCGACGAGGTAGAGCCCGTAGGCCGGGGCGACCGGGCCGCACGCCCGCCGGTCGCGGGCCGACAACGCCTCGGTCAGATCGGCGGCGGACCACTTGGCTTGGCCGACGAGCTTCAGCGAGCCGACCATCGAGCGCACCTGATTGTGCAGGAACGAGCGGGCCGCCGCGGTGATGCGGATCTCGTCCTGGCAGCGGGTGACCGCCAGACGATCCAGCGTCTTGACGGGCGAGTTGGCCTGGCAGTCGACCGACCGGAAAGTGGTAAAGTCGTGGTGGCCGACAAGGCCCTGGGCGGCCTGGTGCATGGCTTGGGTGTCGAGCGGGCGCTTCACCCACCAGGCCCGGTCGCGCTCAAGGGCCAGGGGCACCGGACGATTGACGATGCGGTAGAGATAGCGCCGCCGGGTTGCCGAAAAGCGGGCGTGGAAATTATCGGCCGCCTCGTCGGCCTCGATCACCGCCACCGGCAACGGGCGCAGATGGGCGTTCAAGCCATCGCGCAGGTCCCCCCCGCTCCACGCCCTGGCGAGATCGAAGTGGGCGACCTGGGCGATGGCATGCACGCCGGCGTCGGTGCGCCCGGCGCCAAACAGGCGGGGCGCTTCGCCGGTCAGCTTGGCCAGCGCTGCCTCGACCGTGGCCTGGACCGAGGGACCATTCGTTTGGGCCTGCCAACCGACGAATGGCCCTCCGTCATATTCCAGGGTGATGCGATAGCGCGGCATGTCGATCAGGCGAGCCGGGTGGCGGCCGGCACCGGGCGGCCGCACAGAAAGGCTTCCAGGGTCACGGCCGATTTGCCCTCGCGCTGCAGCCTCAGCGGCCGCACGGCCCCTTCGCCGCAGGCGATGGTGAGCGCCTCGTCCAGCGTAGTTCCGGGCGTGCCGGAGCCTTCGGCCGGCTCCGCCTTCAGCACCTTGATGCGAACCTCGCTGGGGCCTCCTGGCAGTGCGAACCAGGCGCCGGGATGGGGCGACAGGGCGTGGATATGATTGAGAACAAGGGTTGCTGCTTGCGAGAAATCGATGCGCGTCTCTGACTTGTCGATCTTGCGGGCATAAGTGACTTTCTCGGGATCCTGCACGGTGCATTGGAGATGTCCCGATTTCAGCCCGAGCAGTGCCAGCAAGAGAAGTTCGGCCCCCGATGTGGCCAGCTTGTCGTGCAACTCCCCCGCGGTCATGCCGGGCGCGATGGGAACCGGGTGCGCCAGGCAAACCGGGCCCTCGTCGAGCCCCTCGCTCACCCGCATGATCGAAACCCCGGTCACCTCATCGCCTGCCATGATGGCGCGCTGGATCGGCGCGGCACCGCGCCAGCGCGGCAGCAGCGAGGCATGGACGTTGTAGCAGCCGAGGCGGGGCGCTTCGATGACGGCGCGGGGCAGGATGAGCCCGTAGGCGACCACCACCGCGGCATCGGCGTGCAGGGCGGTGAAAGCCTGCTGCTCGGCCGGATCTTTCAGCGAAACGGGGTCGCGGACAGCCAGGCCGTGCTCTTGCGCAAACCGCGCCACCGGCGAGGCCGTGACGTTCATGCCGCGCCCGGCGCGGCGCGGCGGCTGGGTGTAAACGGCTGCGATCTCGTATCCCTGGTCGACAAGGCGCGCCAGCGACGGCACGGCGAACTCCGGCGTGCCGAGGAAAACGAGGCGTAAACTCACACCTCTTCCTTGTCGAGCTTGGCGGCCTTGATGAACTTCTTGATGATCCGGTCGCGCTTCAGCCGCGACAGGTGATCGATGAACAGGATACCGTTGAGGTGGTCGATCTCGTGCTGGATGCAGGTGGCGAGAAGCCCGGTACAGTGCATCTCCTGCTCGGCGCCGTCGCGGTCGAGGTAGCACACCCGCACCTCGGCCGGGCGAACCACCTTGTCATAGACCTCGGGGATCGACAAACAGCCCTCTTCGTAGTCCGTCGTCTCCTGCGAACGCCAGACGATCTCGGGGTTGATGAAGCACATCGGCGACTTCGGCTCGTCGTCCTTGGCGATGTCGCTCACCACGATGCGCTTCGGCACCCCGATCTGCACCGCGGCAAGGCCGATGCCGGGGGCCGCATACATGGTGTCGAGCATGTCGGCGATGAGGGCGCGCACCTCCTCGGTGACCGCCGGCACCGGAGCCGACACGGTCTTGAGGATGGGCTCGGGCAGCTTGATGATGTCGCGAACGGCCATGGGCTCTCTCTTTGCGAGGGAAATAGGCAAAGCCGGCGAAGCGGTCAACGGGCGGCGGGCGATAGCTCCCGATCGCAAGGCAGCGGCTCAACTGGCGCCGAACCGGCTCCAGGACTGCCCGCCGTCGCGGCTTTCCAGCACCTCGCTTTGGTGCGTCACCCCATAGAGGCGATCGGGATCGGTCGGGTCGGTGGCCAAATGGATCAGGATGCGGTCGCCGAAGTCGCTGCTCAACGTCTCCCATTTGGGCGAGCCCTCGGTGCTGCGCATCAGCCCCGATCCCAGCACGAACGCGAACATGCGGGCTTTGGCGTCGACGTGGACCACGGCCACCGGCTGCCCGGTCACCTTGGTCGGGTGCCAGGACCGGCCGGCGTCCATGGAAATGTGCAGTCCCGATTCGGTGGCGGCGTAAATCGTGTCGGGGTCTGTGGCCGAAGCGGCGAGATCGATGAGCCGCGCCGGAGCCGGGCCGACGGCCTGCCAGTTGTGGCCGCCGTCACGGCTGATCTGAAGCTCGTGAAAGACGCCGTAGATCACGTTCGGGTCGGCCTTGCTCACGTCCATGTGGTGGAAGTCGACCGGCCCGCGCACCCCTTCAGACAGCTGCTGCCAGGTGCGGCCGCCGTCGTGCGAAGCAATGAAGCCCAGATTGCCGCCGCCTTGCGGGTGGCCGCTGGCGAAGAGCGTCGAAGCATCACCCGGATGCGGTGTGAAGCCCATGAAATCGTGGCTCTGCTCGGAGACCTGCTCGACGGTGCCGTCCGGCGCGGCGACAAAAAAGCCGTGGTGGGTGGCCAGCAGCAGCCGCGACGGATCGGAGGCATCGACCGCAATCCCGTGGATATGCGTCCTTTGGGGCAGCTCCTCGATGGTCATCCGGGCCTGGCCGTGGGCTTGGCCGAGAAACAGCCCGGCGGTCGCCACGGCGGCGATCAGGGCGGCGATCCATGTTCTGGTCATTTGCATAGCTCCTTCTTACAGCACCCGGATCATGCCCATCATGCCGCCGGCCTGGTGCTCCAGAATGTGGCAATGGATCATCCAGTCGCCGGGGTTGTCGGCGACGAACGCGATCTCGACGCTCTCGTTTGGCGCCATCATCACCGTGTCCTGCCACTCGCGGCGCGGGGTTGGGCGGCCATTGCGAGCGAGCACCCGGAAGGCGTGGCCGTGCAGGTGGATGGGATGGTGGAAGGCGGTCTGGTTGCGCAAGGCGAGGCGGCAAGTGACGTCGCGCTCAAGCGTGATCAGCGGCTCATGGCGGTGATCGGTCACCGACACGCCATTGACCGACCAGGCATGGCCGCCCATCATGCCGCCCATGCCGCCGCTCATCATGCCGCCCCCCATCCTGCCATGCATGCCGCCGTCGAAGACGATGTCGTGGCGCCGGGCGCGGTCGAGGTCGGGTTCCGGCAGGGGATTGGCGGGGAGACGGATGGAAGTGTCGGGCGGACGGCTCCTGAGCGGCGGCTCCTCGCTGTAAGCCAGATCGAGCAGCCGGTAGCTTTGCTGCCTGTAGAAACCGTCGACGACCGTGTAGTACTTGCCTGGCTCACCGGTCATGTCGATAACGAGGTCGGCGCGCTCGCCGGGCCCCAGCGTCAACCCTCCCGGCAGCGCATGCGGGGCGACCGGGTGACCGTCGAGGGCCACGACTTGTGGCTCGTGATCGCGAAAGTTCAGGCCGAAGATGCGCGCGTTGGCGGCATTGACGAGGCGCAGCCGGATGCGCTCGCCGGCCCGGCAGGGAAAGGACTCACGAACAAGGCCGTTGACGGTGACCGTATTGCCGATGCGGCCCGCCATCGCCATGTCCATGGGGTTGCTGAAGTCATCGAGGATCTCCGCCTCGCGGGTCATCCGCCAGTCGTCGAGCACCCAGGTGACGTCGCGGTCGACCT
>CAYWVA010000166.1:0-5736 GCA_964461545.1 uncultured Rhizobiaceae bacterium
AGCATGCCCAGGCCATGCTCGCGCTGCAGCCGCTCGAGCAGATCGAGGATCTGTGCCTGGGTCGTCACGTCGAGGGCAGAGGTGATCTCGTCGGCAATAAGCAAGCGCGGGTTCATGGCAAGGGCGCGCGCCAGGCCGACCCGCTGGCATTGGCCGCCGGAGAGCTGGCCCGGTTTGCGCTCGGCAAGGTGGCGCGGCAGCTCGACCATGTCGAGCAGGCGTGAGACCCGCGCCGCCACATCGCCAGGCGGCACGAGCCTGTGGCGGATGAGCGGCTCGGCCACCATCTCGCCGGCGCTCATGCGCGGATTAAGCGAGTCGTAGGGGTTCTGGAACACCATCTGAACGGCCTGCCGGAAGCCCTGCAATTCGCCGACCGACAGCCGGTGCACGTCGCGGCCTTCGAACAGCACGGTTCCCCTTGACGGCGCATTGAGCCGCACGATGGCCCGGGCCAGCGTGCTCTTGCCCGACCCGCTTTCGCCGACGATACCAACCGTCTCGCCCGCCATGACGTCGAGGGACACGCCATCGAGTGCCCTGAAGCTTGCCGCCACGCCCTTCAGGCGATCGACGAAGCGGCGCGGCAGCGGGAACTCCACGGAGAGATTGCGGACCTCGAGAAGCGGGGGACCGGATGGCACCGGCCGCCCGTCCGGCTGGCTCGCCTGCCGCTGAGCCCGCAACGATGGTTGCGACTCGATGAGCAAGCGCGTGTAGGCATGCTGCGGAGCCGCCCGGACGCCGGCCGTCGGACCCTGCTCAACCACCTCGCCGTTGCGCAGCACGACAATGCGGGTGCAGGTCTGGGCGATCACGCCAAGATCGTGCGAAATGAGGATGATCGACAGGTTGCGGGTGCGGTTGAGCTGCTTGAGCAAGTCGAGGATGCGGGCCTGCACGGTGACGTCGAGCGCCGTCGTCGGTTCGTCGGCAATGAGCAGCTTCGGCCCGCAGCCAATGGCGGCGGCGATCATGGCGCGCTGCTTCATGCCGCCAGAAAACTCGTGTGGATAGGCCCGGGCGCGCTGCTCCGGGGCACTGATGCCAACCGTGTCCAAGAGCTCGACGGCACGGGCTTGGGCCTCTCTTTCGCCAAGCCCCAGGTGGCGCCGCAGCGGCACGGCAATCTGCCAGCCGATGCGGCGCAGCGGGTCGAGATGGGACGACGGGTTCTGGAAGATCATGCCGATCTCCTTGCCCCGCACAGCACACAGATCCTGCGCGCCGAGCCCAAGGAGGTCGCGGCCGTCGAACACCGCCCGCCCGGCGACCCGAGCGGTGGCCGGCAGCAGCCCGACGATGGCACGCGCCGTCACCGACTTTCCCGACCCCGTCTCTCCAACGATGCCGATGATCTCGCCAGGCGCGATTCGAAACGACACGGTGCGCACAGCCTCGACGGGTCCGCGCCGACTGTCGAAGGTGACGGCAAGGTTCTCGACCGACAGAAGTGCCGCTTCGTGAGGCCTGCTCATTGCATCCTCCGGCGGAACGCTCCCAGCGCATCGCCGAGGAATGCAAGACCCAGCCCGAGCGAGATCAGGGCAAGCCCCGGGAACAGGCAGATCCACCAGGCCTGCTGAACGAAAGGCTGGCCGTCGGCGATCATCACACCCCATTCCGCGGTCGGCGGCTGGGCCCCCATGCCGAGAAATCCGAGGCTCGCCCCGGCCAGGATGACCAGGATGGCGTCGGTCATGGAGTAGGCGGCGACCGGGGAAAGGGCGTTGGGCAGCACGTGGCGAAAAATGATGGCGCGGGTCGGATAGCCGAGGACGCGGGCGGCCAGCACGTATTCGCTTTGCCGGATAACCAGCACTTCGGCCCGAACGATGCGAGCGTACGTCACCCAGGCGACGATCGCCAAGGCGATGAAATAGTTGGTGAGACCGGGACCCAGCACACCAACGATGGCCAGCACGAGGACAAAGAACGGAAACGCCACGGTAATGTCGTAGATGCGCATGAACAGGGCATCGATCACGCCGCCGTAGTATCCGCTGATGAGACCGACGGTGGTTCCGATGAACAGCGCCGGCAGGACGCCGAGGACGCACATCAGCAGATCGACCCTGGCGCCATAGATCACCCGGGAGAGCACATCGCGACCGACTTGATCGGTGCCGAACCAGTGCTCGGCGCTCGGCGCCTGGAGAATGTTGAAGAGATCGACCTGATCCGGGCCGTAGGGAGCAATCCAGCCTGCACCGACGGCGAGGACTATCCAGGTTCCCAGCAGCGCCGTCGCTCCAATGGCCGACAGCGGCAGCCGGGCTGTAGGCGCGCGCGCGGCGCCAAGCTTTTCCGCCGGGGCGGTCACAGCTTGACCCGCGGATCGATGAGCGTCGTGGCGACGTCGACCAGCAGCGTCACCAGGACCGCCGACAGGGCAAAGACCAGGGTCAGCCCCTGAACGACGTAATAGTCGCGCCCCAACAGCGAGGCGACCAGAAGCCGACCCAGCCCCGGTACGGCATAGACCGTTTCGACCACGATGGTGCTGCCGATGATCCACGCCGTCATGACGCCCAGCAGGTTGAGCGTCGGCAACACCGCATTGGGCAGGACATGGCGCCAGAAGATCTCCCGCTCGCCGGCACCCTGGGCCCGGGCGGCGGTGACGAAATCAGCCGAGACCTTGTCGACAAGGGCAGCCCTGAGGTTCTGGGTCAACACCGGAATGAGCCAGATGGCGGTCGACACCGCCGGCAGGAACAGGTGGTGCAGATGAGCGACAAAGTGGTCGCCGTAGCCCGACACCGGAAACCAGCCGAGTTCGACCCCGAACAGGCGCGACATCATGATGCCGAGCCAGAACACCGGGATGGTCAGTCCGACGACACCGGCAAAGCGAATGACCTGATCGGCCGGGCCATCGGGCCGGCGCGCCGCGGCGACGGCCAGGACAAGGGTGATCGGCACCGCCAGCACGACCACATAGGCGGCCAGGAACAAAGTGGGCGGCATGAACTGCAAGATGAGGTCGGTGACCGGGCGCTGGAATCTCAGCGACAGGCCGAGATCGCCGCTCACCAGGTTTCCCAGATAGGTGAGGAACTGGACGGGAAGTGGCTGATCAAGCCCGTATTGCTGGCGCACCGCAGCAATGGTGGCAGCGCTCGCCCGGTCGCCGACCAAGAGCCGGGCCGGGTCTCCGGGGGCCAGGCGCAGCAGCACGAAGGTGACGACCGTGATCCCGAGCAGGACGGGGACAAGCTGCACGAACCTGTGGAGAATGGCAGCGGTGCGGGACATGGGACGGGGTCATTCCGGCGGGCGGCCGTTCGTGGCGGTGCCCGCCGGTGCTCCTTCGTGTTTTGCGAGGTTACTCGACGATTGTCGTATCCTCGAGTGTCCACTGCAGCGAGGAGGTAAGGCTCAAGCCTTGCACCCGGCTGCTGTAGGCATTGGCGTTTGGAGCGTAGAACAGTGGAATCTGGGCCACTTCTTCAGTGGTGATCCGCTGGATCTCCTTGTAGGCCTCAGCCCGCTTGTCGGGATCCAGCTCGCGGCTGCCGGCCTCGACCAATTCATCGACCTTCGGGTTGGTGTAGAAGGTGTAGAAGGACTCAGACCCGCAGGTGCCGCACACCGACCACCGCACCGCCAGGTCGGGGTCGGGCGTTTCGTTGAACCACCAGGTCGGGGTGGCGTCGTATTCGCCCTTGGCCAGCGCGCTCCACCAGGCCCCGCCGTCGACCTTCTCGATCTTGGCATTGAGTCCGATGGCCTGCCACTGGGCCTGCATGAACAGCGCCATCTGCTCGTTGGCGGCACTCGGCGTCATCATGATGGTGATTTCGCGGCCCGCCATGCCCGACTGGTCAAGCAGATCCTTTGCCTTGGCGACGTCGTAAGGGATGCCGGGATTGGCCTTGTCGTGAAAGTCGAGCGCCCCCGGCAACGTCGTGTTGGCCACCGTGGCGTGGCCCTGTGTGACCGCCTTGGCGAGCCCCTCCCGGTCGAGCGCATGGCCGGCCGCCTGCCTGGCCTGGGTGTTGGAGAAGGGTTCGCGGCTGCTGTTCAGCAGGACGACATAGATGACGGTTGAGGGTTCAAGACGCATGTCGAGGTTGGTATCGGCCTTTAGCGCATCGATCTGCGACCAGGGCACGTCGCGCACCGCATCGATCTCGCCGGCCCTGAGCATGCCGACGCGGGTATCGGCCGAGCTCACTTCAAGCAGCTCCACCGTGGCATCGGACTGCGGATGGCCCTGACGCCAGTAGTTCGGGTTGGGCTCGAGCACCAGCTTTTCGTTGGGCCGCCAGTCCTTCACCCGGTACGGGCCGGAAGTCGCCGGCATTTCGGTGAATGCGGTGTCTTCGCCGCGGGACTCGACGTCGGACTTCGAAACGATGCCCATGTTCCAGATCTCGAGGTTGCCGAGAAAAGGCGCAAAGGCGTTCTTGAGCTTGACCTCGACCGTCCTGGCGTCGGTGGCTGAGATCGACTCCACGGTGCCGAGCGGGGCTGGATAGGCGGACCGGTCATCGCTACGGACGCGCTCCAGGCTGAAGGCGACATCTTCCGCCGTGATCGCGCTGCCATCGGAGAACTTGGCATCGCGCAAGGTAAACGTATAGCTGGTTCCATCCGCCGATACCTCCCAGCTCTCGGCCAGCCCGGGCTCGAGTTCGCCCGTTTCGGTGTTGCGCCGGACCAGGCGCGCGTAGAGGAGCCCATATGTCTCGATGTTGCCAGCCGCAGCCGAGCGCATCGGATCGAGGGTGGTGGTTGAGTAAGGCGAGGCAATGCGGATAGGCTCAGCGGCCTGTGCATGGGCCGCAACGGCCAGCGATGCCGCGACTAGGCCGGCGGCAACAAAGCGTCCGACAGAGATCATTTGGCGTTCCTCCCGGTTATGAATGTCGGCGCCGGTAAGGACCTCCCCCGGCGCACGGCAATCGCATAGTAGACAACCGCGATCAATGCGGCCAAACCTCACAGCGGCCAAGGGAGCAAGGTCATCGAGGCCGATCAATGTTGATATGTGGCCTGGGACATGCGGATCTGCGCCAGGTTCTCAGGTCGAGCTGTTCACCCGGGAGCCTCAGCCTCGCATGACTGTATTAAAGCACGTTTATCGCGCAAAACCCCCAGTCGGAGATCACTTCCAGCAATGGCTAAAATCCTGATCATCGTCGGACTCGTGCTGATCGCCGTCGGCATTGCCTGGCTGATCGGTGAGAAGCTGGGGTTCGGTCGGCTGCCGGGCGACTTCGTCATCGAACGCGGCGGCATGCGCATCTATCTGCCCATTATGACCTCGATCGTGATCAGCATCGTGTTGAGCCTGGTGTTGTGGCTGCTCAGTCGGTGAGCGGCCTAGGGCGCCGGGATGGCGATGTCGGCAATCACCGGGTAGTGGTCGGATCCGGCGGCCGAACCGATGCGGGGCGGGCCGGCGACGCGCAAGTCAGGACTGACGAAAATGTGGTCGATGGCGATCTGCGGCAGGCCGAGATTGGCCGGCCATGTCGGCAGGTGGGTCACCAGTTCGAGCCCGCTGCGCTCGATGAAGGTCTGGACCATGTGCGAGGGCGGCGTGGCGTTGAAGTCGCCGAGCACGATGTGCGCCCCACCGGCTGCCGCGATCACATCGCCCAAGCCTCTCATCTGCTGGAGCTGGTGGGTGAAATGCGGCGGTCTCATTGTGTGCGCGGCCAGCACAGTCACCTCGCCCAGATCGGGGCCGTACTCCACCCGCACCAGGGACGGCTGGCTCCGATG
>CAYWVA010000167.1:0-1544 GCA_964461545.1 uncultured Rhizobiaceae bacterium
ATCCACGCCGAGCACGAGAACGGGTGGACGATCCCGGTGGTGCCGAGGATCGACAGGCCGCCGAGGATGCCGAGCCGTGGGTTCCAGGTCTTGTGCGCCAGCATCTCTCCGTCCGGCACCGAGATCTCGATTTCGACATCGCCGGCCTCGCCATGGCGTGCCGCAAGTTCTGCGATCACCGCGCCCATCATCTGCCGCGGCGCCGGGTTGATGGCAGGCTCGCCCGGCGGCACCGGCAGGCCCGGCTTGGTCACGGTGCCGACGCCGGGCCCGGCCTTAAAGGTCACGCCCGAGCCGGGCGCCCCTCGCCTGACGGTGGAGACGATCAGCGCCCCGTGCGTCACGTCAGGGTCGTCGCCGGCATCCTTGACGATGCCGGCCCGTGCCCAGCCGTCTCCATGCGCTTCGAGCGCCAACACGAAGGCCGGCGTCTCGCCCTTCGGCAGGGCGATCGATACCGGATCGGGAAATTCGCCGGTCAGCAATGCCGCATAGGCCGCCTTTGTCGCCGCCGTGGCGCACGCCCCCGTCGTCCAGCCACGCCTGAGCTCGCTGGTCTTCATGACACCGAACGTAGCCCGGATGGAGCGTGAGCGAAATCCGGGTCTGTCGTCGCGGGGGCACTCGTGGTGTATATGGCGCGGGGGGCGCGCGGCTGGAGCGCCAAAGGGAGCAGACGATGGGCCAAGGCCCGCCAAAGGTGGTGCGCGACTACTGGCCTGAGGCCGCGCCCGGCTTCGCACGCCTTGACGCCGAGCCCTTCCCGGTGTTCGAGCCCGGCACCGTGTGGCTGGTCGGCGCCGGCCCGGGCGCCCCCGGCCTCATGTCGCTCATGGCCTATCACGCCATGCAGCAGGCCGATGTCGTGGTCTACGACGCGCTCGTCAACCCGGATATCCTGCGCTGGGCGCGGGCGGGTGCGGAACTCGTCTATGCCGGCAAGCGCGGCGGCAAGCCGTCGGCGAGCCAGCGCGACATCTCCGAGCAGCTGATCGAGCTTGCCCGTGACCGCAACCGCGTCCTCAGGCTCAAGGGCGGCGATCCCTTGATCTTCGGCCGCGGCGGCGAGGAAGCCCAGGCGCTCAAGGTCGCGGGCGTGCCGTTTCGCATCGTGCCCGGCATCTCGGCGGGCATCGGCGGGCTCGGCTACGCCGGCATTCCCGCCACCCACCGCGACCTCAACCACTCGGTGATCTTCCTCACCGGCCACGATGCCACAGGCGCGCTGCCGGCCAATGTCGACTGGGGCGCCGTCGCCACCGCCTCGCCGGTCGTCGTCATGTATATGGCGATCAAGCATCTGCCGGAGATTGCACGGCGGCTGCTGGCGGGCGGACGCGACCCGGGCGACACGGTGACGATTGTCTCCAACGCCACATTGCCCCGCCAGACGGTGCTCGAGACCCGGCTCGGTGACATCGAAGCCTTCCTTCAGCGCCACACCCCCGAGACACCGGCCATCGTGGTCGTCGGCCGGGTGGAACACTGGCGCGCCATCCTCGACTGGTACGACGCCGCCGCCCGCGAAAGCCCGATCGGATGAG
>CAYWVA010000167.1:1644-5722 GCA_964461545.1 uncultured Rhizobiaceae bacterium
GGCGTCATGGGCCTGTTCGACGGGCCGCACGGCGCGCCGGGCTCGACCGCCGATCTCGCCGCAGCCTTGGGCCTGCCTGTCGTGCTCGTGCTCGATGTCGCCCGCCAGGGCCAATCGGCGGCTGCCCTGGCAAGGGGGTTCAGCGACTTTCGCCGCGACGTCGAGGTTGCCGGCGTGATCTTGAACCAGGTGGGCTCTGAGCGCCATCGCGAGCTCGTGTGCACGGCCCTGGAGAAGGCGGACGTGCGCGTCTTCGGCGTGGTCCCGCGGGTCCCCGCGCTCGCCCTGCCCGATCGTCATCTCGGCCTGATCCAGGCGGCAGAGCATCCCGATCTTGAGGCCTTTGTGTCAGCCGCCGGCCGCCTGATCGCCGAGGCTGTCGATCTCGACGCGATCCGTCGCGCGGCGCGGCCGCTCCGGCACGACAACGCCGCTGCTGCCGGCCTGCCGCCTCTGGGCCAGCGTATCGCCATGGCCGCCGATGCCGCCTTCGGCTTCGCCTATCGCCATTTGACAGTCGCCTGGCGCGCCGCCGGGGCCGAGATCGTGCCGTTCTCGCCGCTCGCCGATGAGCCCCCCGACGCCAGCGCCGACGCGGTGTTCCTGCCCGGCGGATACCCTGAGCTGCATGCCGGCCGGCTGGCCGGCAACCGCCGGTTCATCGATGGCCTGGGGGCTGCCGCGGAGCGCAATGCGCTGGTCTATGGCGAGTGCGGCGGCTTCATGGTGCTGGGCGACCACTTGATCGACGCCGAGGGTCGGCCTCATGCCATGGCCGGCCTCGTGCCGGTCGCGACGTCGTTTGCCACCCGCAAGCTCACCCTCGGATACCGCGAGATGCGCCATGCCAGCGCCCTGCCGTTTCCGGCGACCTTGCGCGGCCATGAGTTCCACTACTCGACGCTCGAGCACCAGGGCGCCGGGGAGCCCTTGTTCGAAGTCCGCGATGCCGCCGGGCACGACCTCGGGCCCGCCGGGCTCAGGGTCGGCCGCGTCATGGGATCCTATCTCCACATCATCGACGCAGCCGAATCGTGAACGCCCGGGCCATCATGATCCAGGGAACCGGCTCCGATGTCGGCAAGTCGCTGATCGTGGCGGGCCTCGCCCGCGCCTTCGCCGACCGGGGGCTGAAGGTGGCGCCGTTCAAGCCGCAGAACATGTCGAACAACGCCGCGGTCACCGCCGACGGCGGCGAGATCGGCCGCGCCCAGGCGCTCCAGGCCCGTGCGGCGCGTGTTCCCGCCAGTGTTCACATGAATCCGCTTCTGCTCAAGCCCGAGTCCGAAACCGGTTCACAGGTGATTCTGCACGGGCACCGGGTGGCAACCCTCAAGGCCCGCGACTTCATGGACCGGCGCATCGACTATCTGCCGGCCGTTCTCGAGAGCTTCCGGCACATGGCTGCCGGCGCCGATCTCGTCATCGTCGAGGGCGCCGGCTCGCCCGCCGAGATCAATCTGCGCCAGGGCGACATCGCCAATATGGGCTTTGCTGCGGCGGCCGACCTTCCGGTCCTGCTGGTCGGCGACGTCCACCGCGGCGGTGTGATCGCGGCGATTGCGGGGACCTTCGCGATCCTCGATCCGGCGGATGCCGCCCGACTGAAGGGCTTTATTATCAATAATTTCCATGGCGATCCTGAGCTGTTTTACGACGCCACTCACTTTCTCGAAAAGCATACCCGAACGCCCTGCCTCGGCATCGTTCCCCACTTCCACGGCGCCGGCAAACTGCCGGCCGAAGACGCCGTGGCGCTGGAGCGGCCGCAGCCGGGAGCGGCCGGGCCATTCCGTCTCGCCGTGCCGCGGCTCAGCCGCATCGCCAATTTTGACGACCTCGATCCGCTAAAGCTTGAGCCCGGCGTCACCGTCGAGATCGTCCAGCCCGGCAACGTGATCCCGGCCCACACCGACCTCATCATACTTCCGGGCTCGAAATCGACCATGGCCGATCTCTTGTTCCTGCGGGCTCAAGGCTGGGATATCGACATTGTCGCCCATGCCCGCCGCGGCGGACATGTGCTGGGTTTATGCGGGGGGTTTCAGATGCTTGGGCGTATGATCTACGACACGGAAGGAACTGAAGGCCCCCCCGGTTCGGCGCCAGGTCTCGGGCTGCTCGACGTCGAGACGGTCCTCGAACCGACCAAGACGCTGGCCAATGTCGAGGCGGTGCACGCGCCCACCGGTCTACCGATCAGCGGCTATGAAATTCATCTCGGACGGACCACCGGAGCGGACTGCACCCGGCCTTTCGCCACCATTTCCGGGCGGCCGGACGGCGCCACCGCCCCGGGAGGCCGGGTGATGGGGACGTATCTACATGGCTGCTTTGCCGGCGATGCCTTCCGCCGCGCCTTCCTGGAGCGCCTCGGCGCGTCCGGGTCCAGTCTGGCTTTCGAAGACGTGGTCGAAGCCACTTTGGATGGGCTCGCTACCCATCTCGCGCGCCACTTGGACCTCGACCGCATCTTGTCGCTTGCCAAGCCGACCGTCTGAGGCGCTCTCATGGTCTCGCCGCTCGTCGCCCTCCTCGCCCTCATCGGCGACCGGCTGTTCGGCTATCCGTCGGCGGTTTCGCGGCGTATAGGCCATCCGGTCGAAGGACTGGGAGCACTGATCGGCTGGCTGGACCGGACGCTCAACCGCCCAGGTTCGCACAAGGCCGCAGGGCGACTGCGCGGTGCCCTTGCCATTGGGCTGGCGCTCGGGCTGGTCCTGGCCGTCACGGTGCCGCTGGCCGTGGTGCTGCGGGCATTTCCCTACGGCTTCGTCTTCGAGGCGACGCTGGCCGTTCCTTTCCTCGCCCAGCGTGACCTCGCCCGTGCCGTTACGGCGGTTGCCGATGCGCTTGACAAAAGCCTCGAGCGAGGCCGCGTCGCAGTCGGCCACATTGTCGGGCGCGATCCCGCCGGGCTCGACCACTCCGGCGTCGTCCGCGGCGCCATCGAGAGTTTGGCGGAGAACGCGTCGGACGCCGTGGTGGCGCCGGCCTTGTGGCTTGCGCTCTTCGGCCTCCCGGGCATCGTCGCCTACAAGCTCGTCAACACCGCCGACAGCATGATCGGCCACAGATCCAAGCGCTACCGCCATTTCGGCTGGGCCGCGGCTCGCCTCGACGACCTGTTGAACCTACCCGCCTCGCGCCTCACCGGGATGCTGATTGCAGCCGCCGCAACCCTGGATGGTCGCGGCCTGGCCGCGCTCCGGGCGATGTGGCGCGATGCCGGCCGGCATGTCTCGCCCAATGCCGGCTGGCCCGAAGCGGCCATGGCCGGTGCTCTAGCCATCCGACTCGGCGGCCCGCGCAGCTACCACGGCCGCAACGTCAATCTCGCCTGGCTCGGCTCCGGCCGCCAGGACCTCGACCAGGGCGACATTCACCGCGCGCTCAAGCTTTACCGGCGGATGTTGGACCTGGTTGTGATTGTGATGGCGGCAGCCGTGCTCATCGTGCTCGCCTACAGTTAGCCGGCAAGCGCCTGTTTCAGATCGGCGATCAGGTCGTCCGGCTCCTCCAGCCCGACCGACAGCCGGAGCATTCCATCGGTGATGCCCATGGCGGCGCGGGCCTCAGCGCCGATATTGCGGTGGGTGGTGCTTGCCGGATGGGTCATCAGCGACTTCGTATCGCCGAGGTTGTTGGAGATGTCGATGATCTGAAGCCCTCGCAGCACATCGAAGGCGCGGGCCTTGCCGCCTTCGACTTCGAACGTCACCATGGTGCCGCCCGCCAGCATCTGGCGGCGCGCCAGGGCCGCTTGCGGCTGGCCATCGAGAAACGGATAGATGACGCGGTTGACACCCGGCATCCCCTGAAGCTTGCCTGCAATGTTCAGCGCCGCATCGCATTGCGCCAGCACCCTGAGCTTGAGGGTCTCCAGGCCTTTGAGCAGCACCCAGGCGTTGAACGGCGACAGCGACGGCCCGGTGTGGCGCAGAAACGGCTTCAACAGGTCGTCCTTGAACGACTTGGTCGACAGGATGGCGCCGCCCAGCACCCGGCCCTGGCCGTCGATATGCTTGGTGCCGGAATAGACGATGATGTCGGCGCCGAGCCCGAGGCACTTCTGCAG
>CAYWVA010000168.1:0-5698 GCA_964461545.1 uncultured Rhizobiaceae bacterium
GCCAAATGCGGGACCGCCTCCGGGCCAAGCTCGTCCTCGATGGTCCGCAGCACCAGCAGCGTATACAAGATGGTGGCGACGAACAGCCCGATCACCGCCTGGATGCGGCGGTCTTCAATGAAATTCCAGATCAGCCGGGGTCCAAGCTGGTTTGCCGCCAGCGACAGCACGACCACGGTGATCGACACCACCAGCGAGGTCATGGTGATCATGCCCGACAGCAGCGTGGACAGGAGGTCGCGTGCCGTTCCGGCATCTCCGCTGTAGAGCCACCAGGTCTCAGCGACGCCACTGAGGGCTGCTGAACCCGGGCCCAGCAGCCCGTAGGCCAAACCCAGCGCAGCAAGGCTCATGATGGCAGGGATCAGCCAAAGACGTCCTTGCAGCCAGATGAGAAAATTCCAGGCGCGTTCCATCCTCAAGCACCGCAGGGGGGTCCCCGTCACCTTCAACGGTCTTAAAGCACCTTCGGTTTCCTCCCCTGGCGATGCTATGAGGAGGCCAATGGCCGCAGGGGGCCGCTTGCACGGGGGATTGAAAGCATGAAGATCGCAGTGGTTGGCGCCGGTGGTGTGGGGGCGTCGTTCGGCGCCATGCTGGCTGGAGCCGGGCACGATGTCGCGCTGCTGGCGCGGGGGGCCCATCTTGAGGCCATCCGCCGCAACGGCCTGGTCGTGGAACGGGCCGGGAAACGCCGCACGTTGAAGCTCGCCGCCAGCGACAGCTCCGTCGACCTCGGGCAGGCTGACGTCGTGCTGTTTGCCGTCAAGCTGTGGAGCACCGAGGAGGCCGGCGAAGCCTGCCGGCCGCTGCTCGGACCCGACACCATGGTGGTGGTGCTGCAGAACGGTGTCGACGGGATCGAGCGTTTGTCGCCGATCCTCGGTGCTGAGCGCATTGTCGGGGGCGTGGCCCAGATCTCTGCGGTGATCGCCGGCCCGGGCCATGTGGTTCACCGCAGCCCGTTTGCCCGCCTCTTCGCCGGCGAACCCGGTGGAGGCCTGAGCGACCGGGTGCAGGGTTTCGTCGAGGCCTGCAACGGTGCCGGCCTGGAGGCGCGCGCCAGCGCCAACATCGTCGTGGATCTGTGGGCCAAGTTCGTGCTCATCGTCGGCATGAGCGGAGCCACCGCGATACTGCGCGCCCCCATCGGCCCGATCCTGGCCGATGACGAGACCAAGGCGTTCCTGGTGTGCCTGATGGAAGAGACCGTGGCGGTGGGGCGGGCCGAAGGCGTCGAGCTTGCCGCCGATCAGGCTGAGCGCACGTTGTCGTTCATGACGGGCATGCCGCCGGATATGAGGGCCTCGATGCTCGACGACCTGGAACGCGGCGGACGCATCGAGATGCCGTGGCTGTCGGGCCACGTCGTGGCGCTGGGCGAGCGCCACGGCATTGCCACGCCGGCCAACCGCACGGTCAGGCTCGTGTTGAAGCTGCACGCCGCCGGACGCGCCGCGACGCCGACTTGACGCGTGCCTGTGGGGCCCAGAGCAAGCCTGCCCCCGCTAGCGGGAAAGCTGTTCGGCCGGCGGGGTCAGCACCATGATCATGGTGGCGCGGGCGCGGGTCTCACCGGTGTTGCGCAGCCGATGCGGCCGGTCGCCGCGATAGCGCAGGGCCTCGCCGGCCTTGGCCGTCTTGACGTCGCCGCTGCACGTCACCTCGATCTCGCCTTCGAGGATATAGAGATGCTCGGTGCAGCCCGGCTGGTGCGGTTCGGATTCGAGGATGCCGCCGGGTTCGGCCGAAAAATCATACCACTGCATGTACTCGACAAGATCGAGCGGTCCGAAGATGGCGAGGCGGCACAGCCCATCCTGGCTCTCCAGGATCGGGATGTCGTAGCGCGTCTGATGCTGCAGGAAGTTCGGCCGGGTGTCGGATCTGAGCACCTCCGAGATGGTCACGTCGAGGGCCCGCGACAGCCGCCACACCGTGGCAATAGTCGGGTTGGTCTCGTTGCGCTCGATCTGCGAGATGATCGATTTCGCAACACCCGACTGCTCTGACAGGTCGCCGAGCGACATGTTGTAGGCCTTGCGCAGCCGCTGAATCGTCTTTCCGATGCCGGGTGCCGAGTCGATCTCGGGACGCTCTCCAATTTTGCGGGCGCGACGGCTTGACATGGGCACCATTCCTGATTTAGAACTTCGTTCGTTAAAACGAACAGCGGACTTTGTTGCGACTGATGTCGAAGCCAGTAGCGCCGCAACTGCCCCAAAAGCAAGAAAATTATTGCGCTGCGGGGTCACAGGCGAAGGCGCGATTGAGCGAAAGGACAAGGGCACGTGGGCGTTATCCAGATCATCGATCGGCACGGCATCCGACCTGAACCCGAGGCCGTCGAAGGCCGGCGGGCGCTGTGCCTGGGTAAAACCGGCTGAGAGGCAAGACATGCGCTATTTCCCCATCTTCCTCGACTTTGACCGCCAGCGCGTCCTGGTAGTGGGCGGCGGCGAAGCGGTACTCAACAAGGTCCGCCTGCTGCAGCGCACCAGCGCGTCGATCGAGCTTGTCGCCGAAACCCTCCATCCGGGGCTCGACGGACTGGTCTCCCATGGCGCCGTCGCCTGGGTCGGCCGCCGCTTCGAGCCGGCCCGGCTTGACGGCGTGGCGGCAGTGTTTGCGGCGTCGGACGATATAACGAACAATGCCGTGTTCGAGGCAGCGCGCCACCGCAACATTCCGGTCAACGTCGTCGACCGGGCCGATCTGTCGACATTCCTCACCCCGGCGATCGTCGATCGCCATCCGCTCATCGTCGCCATCGGCAGCGAGGGCACCGGACCGGTTCTGGCCCAGGGGGTGCGGGCGCGCATCGAGGCCATGCTGCCCTATCGCATCGGCGAGCTCGCCATTGCGGCCGGCGCCTTGCGCCACCGCGTGGCACGGGCCATCGCCGCCGGGCCAGGTCGGCGGGCGTTCTGGTCTGAGTTCTTTTTCGGCCCGGCGGCGGAAGCCTTCATCGCCGGCGATCAGGCCCGCTACGGGGCGGCCGTGGACGCCGCCCTCGAGGAGGCCAAGGGCCCGCGCCCCGGCCGGGTGTCGTTTTTGACCGCGCCCGCCGATCCCGAACTCTTGACGCTCAAGGCTCACCGCAAGCTTCAGGAAGCCGACGTCATCGTTTACGACCGCGGGGCCGACCCGCGCATCCTCGACTATGCCCGCCGCGATGCGGCCCGCCTCGCCGTCGAAAGTGCGGCTCCGGAGCTGGTGTTGCGCCAGGCGGCCAAGGGCGCTCATGTGGTGCGCCTGAGAAGCGAGGCCGCCCGGCTCGTCGCCGCCTCGGCGCGCGAGCTTGCCGCTTTGACGGCGGCCGGCATCGCCGTGGAGATCGTTGCCGGCCCCGGGCTTGTCCATCGCCAGGCTCCCGAGATCGAATGGAGGGCCGCATGAGCGAGGTGAGCGAACTCGGCAAGGTGATCACCGCCAATCGCCTGAGCGACGGCACCGTCGTGTTCCTGTCGCAATCGGGCCGCTGGAGCGAGGCCATCGAAGCAAGCATCGTGGCGGTCGGGCCCGACGCGGTCGCGGCCTTGAACGCTGCGGGCCAGCAGGCCGAAGCCGCCAACCACGTCACCGGCAGCTATCTCATCGATGTCGAGCGCCGCCAAGGCAGGGTCTTGCCGGTGCACATCCGCGAACGCATCCGCACCCATGGCCCCACCGTGCAGTACGGCCGCGCCGCCACAGGCTGAAGAGGCACTCATGTATCGCTATGACGAGTTCGATCACCGGTTCGTCGCCGAGCGTGTGGCGCAGTTCCGCGACCAGGCCAACCGCCGCCTGGCCGGCGAACTGACCGAGGACGAGTTCAAGCCGCTCAGGCTGATGAACGGGCTTTATCTGCAGCTCCACGCCTACATGCTGCGCATCGCCATCCCCTACGGCACCCTGTCGTCGCGCCAGATGCACCGGCTTGCCGATATCGCCGAGCGCTGGGACCGCGGCTACGGCCACTTCACGACGCGCCAGAACCTGCAGTTCAACTGGACCCGGCTGGAGGATGCCGCTGACATCCTGGCCGCCCTCGCCGAGGTCGAGATGCACGCCATCCAGACATCGGGCAACTGCATCCGCAACGTCACCACCGACCACTGGGCGGGTGCTGCGGCCGACGAGCTTGGCGATCCGCGCCCCGTCGCCGAGCTGTTGCGGCAATGGTCGAGTTTGCACCCGGAATTCTCGTTCCTGCCACGCAAATTCAAGATCGCCGTTACCGGCAGCCCGAACGATCGGGCGGCCGTGAAAGTGCACGACATCGGCTTGCGGCTGCACCTCAACGACCGCCACGAGCGCGGCTGGGAGGTGATCGTCGGTGGCGGACTGGGGCGCACCCCGGTCATCGGCATCACGGTGCGCGAGTTCCTGCCCGAGGCCGAGCTGTTGCCCTATCTCGAGGCCATCATGCGCGTCTACAACCTCCATGGGCGGCGCGACAACAAGTTCAAGGCGCGCATCAAGATCCTGGTGCATGAGCTTGGACCGGAACGGTTCCGCGCCGAAGTCGAGCAGGAATATGCCGGCGCTCCGAGCCACCAGCTGGAAATCGACCGCCAGGAGCTTGCGCGCATCAGCCGGTACTTCGCCGCGCCCGCCTTCGAAATCCTGCCGCGCTGGTCGCCGGCCTTCGAGTCGGCGCGGGTCGGCAACAAGGACCTGGCCCTGTGGGCCCGCACCAGCCTCAGTGCCCACCGCCAGCCCGGCTATACCATCGTCAACATTTCGCTCAAGCCCGAAGGCGGCATTCCCGGCGACGCCACCGCCGAGCAGATGCGCGTCATCGCCGATCTTTCCGAACGCTTCAGCTTTTCCGAGATCCGGGTCAGCCACCACCAGAACCTGGTGTTGCCGCACGTCAAGCTCGACGACGTGCCGGCCCTGTGGGCGTCGCTCAAGGAGGCCGGGCTGGCGGCGGCCAATATCGGGCTGGCGGGCGACATCATTGCCTGCCCCGGTCTCGACTACTGCTCGCTCGCCACCGCCCGCTCGATCCCCATTGCCCAGTCGATCTCGCGGCGCTTTGCCGATCTTTCCCGCCAGCACGACGTCGGCCCGCTGAGGATCAATATTTCGGGCTGCATCAACGCCTGCGGCCACCATCACGTCGGCCACATCGGCATTCTGGGGCTCGAGAAGAAGGGCGTGGAGTTCTACCAGATCACCATCGGCGGCACCTCGACGGCTGAGGCCGCCATCGGCACCATCCTGGGCCCAGGCTTTTCCGGCGAGGCGGTGCCCGATGCGGTTGAGACCATCGTCAACACCTATCTCGACCTGAGAGGCAAGGACGAGACGTTTCTCGACACCTGCCGCCGGGTCGGCCACCAGCCCTTCAAGGAGGCCCTCTATGCCGCTGCTTAAGCAAGGCCGGTTCGTGGCTGACGAGTGGCTTCACTTTGGCCTCGACGACGACCTGCCGCCCGACGGCGATGTCACCGTGCCGTTGGCGCGCCTGGCCGCTGAGTACGAGCGCCTGTCAGCGCGGCCGGGCCGGCTCGGCGTGGGGGTGCCCAACAGCGAGCGGGCCGAGTCCATCCGCCTGTTTCTGCCCAATCTCGGGCTCATCATCCTGCCCTTCCCGGCCTTCACCGACGGGCGCTCGTTTTCGCTGGCCCGCCAGATCCGCAGCCTCGGCTATCCTTGCGAACTCAGGGCCACCGGTCCCATACTGCCCGACCAGCTTGGCTTCCTC
>CAYWVA010000169.1:0-5672 GCA_964461545.1 uncultured Rhizobiaceae bacterium
CCTGCACCGCATTGACCTCGGGCTCGCCCTGGCGCTCGAACTCGTCCTTGATGACATCGAGCAGCCGGCGATGCAGCCGCTCGATCAGGTTCAATCCCTCGAGATAGCGATACTTGAAATTCTCGTCTGAGTTGTTCGTGTCCGCGGTGTTCCGCAGGACAACCCCTGCCTGGTTACGCATGTCCACACCTGCCCTCTGTGCTGGCGAGGCGGACTTCTGTGGTCCGTCCCCTGTCACGGCACACATAGGACAAAGCGCGTTAAAATCACCTCAAGTGATAGGGTAAATTTGTTCTAATGACTGAGCTTTCTGCAGCGGGCGCGGCATATGTTACGGCTTGCCGCGAAGAAAGCGGATGATGCCGGAAAAATCGCTCTCCGCTTCGCCGGCGCCGGCATAGAGACCATAGAGCTGGGCGGCTTCGGCACCGAGCGGTGTGGCGGCGCCCGATGCATTGGCCGCCTCCTGGGCCAGCTTGAGATCCTTGAGCATCATGGCGGCCGTAAATCCTGGCTGGTAGTCGCGATTGGCAGGCGAGGCCGGCACGGGGCCCGGCACCGGACAGTAGCTGGTGAGAGACCAGCACTGGCCGGAGGCCTTCGAGGCAATATCGAACAGCTTGTGATGGTCGAGGCCGAGCCGTTCGGCCAGCACAAAGGCCTCGCAGACTGCGATCATCGAAACGCCAAGAATCATGTTGTTGCAGATCTTCGCCGCCTGGCCGTTGCCCGAGCCGCCGGCATGAATGATGGCCTTGCCCATGGGTTCAAGCAGGGGCCTGGCGCGCGCAAAGGCATCGGCCGTGCCGCCCACCATGAAGGTCAAGGTGGCCGCCGCCGCACCCGCCACGCCGCCCGACACGGGAGCGTCGAGCATGATCATGCCGGCGGCCTCGGCGTCCTTGGCGACCGCCCGGGCCGTGGCGACGTCGATGGTCGAGCAGTCGATGAGCAGTGCCCCCGGCTGCGCCGAGCCGACAATTCCGCCGTCGCCGAGATAGACCTGGGCGACATGGCGGCCGGCCGGCAGCATGGTGATGATTGCCTCGCAGCCAGTCACCGCTTCTGACAGGTCCGAGGCCACCTGGCCACCAGCCTCAGCCAACCTGTCACGGCTCGCATGTACGAGATCGAAGCCGATCACCTCATGGCCGGCCTTGACCAGGTTGGCCGCCATCGGCCCGCCCATATTGCCCAGTCCGATGAAACCAATCTTCGCCATGGTGTTCTCCTCCGTGGCCTGCTGGCGGATGAGTGTCGCCGGCCCGCCGCAGCAAGGCAAGGGCGCGTGTGGTAGACTTTGCGCCCGTTAGACCGGCAACTCCTCCTCCAGGGGCGCGAAATAGGCCGCCACGTCGTCCTCGCTCACCTCGTCGAGCGAGGCCGGGCGCCAGCCCGGCATCTGGTCCTTGTCGATCACCACGGCGCGCGTGCCCTCGTAGAAATCGTGAGCTGCGAAAATGCGATGGACGATGCGATACTCAAGCCGCATGCACGCTTCGAAGTCGAGCTTGAGCCCGTCGCGCAGCTGCCGGAAGGCAAGAATGAGGCTGGTCGGAGATTTGCTGCGCAAGGTTGCGGCGGTCTTGTGCGCCCACTCCGATGCATCGGCATCAAGCCCGGCAAGGATGGCCTCGACGCTGTCGCGGCCGAAATGGCGGTCGATGTCGGACTGCCGCTGGCTGAGGGGGGCGGGGCCGGGGTCGGCGGCAAAGCTCTCCACGCACTCGTTCACGTCGTCGGCCCGCCAAAGCGCCTCGGCAAGTTCGCCGAAGCGGCTTGCCGGCACATAATGTGTAGCAATGCCGGCATACAAAGCATCGCTGGCGCGGCACCGCTCACCGGTGAGGCCGAAATACATGCCCGTTTCGCCAGGCAGCCGCGGCAGAAAATAGGTGCCACCAACGTCGGGAAAAAACCCGATGCCGGTTTCGGGCATGGCAAAGGACAGTCGTTCCGACGCCACCCGGTGGCTGCCATGCACCGAGACGCCGACCCCGCCGCCCATGACGATGCCGTCGATCAGCGCCACATAGGGCTTGGGAAAGCGCTTGATCAGCGTGTTGAGGAGGTACTCGGCGCGAAAGAAGCCGAAAACCTTGCCGTGATCCTTCGCCTTGCCCCAATCGTAGAGCGCCCGGATGTCGCCGCCGGCACAGAACGCCTTGCCGCCGGCCGCACAGATCACCACGTGGCGCACCACCTCATCGAGAGCCCAGCGGCGCAAAGTAACCGTCATGTCCTCGACCATGCCGAGGGTGAGGGCATTGAGCGCCTGGGGCCTGTTGAGGGTGATGACACCGGCGGCCCCGCGCACCTCGAACAGGACGTCGGGCATGATCATTGCTGAGCGCCCCCCCACCCCCGGCCCTTCCCAACCAGGAGGAGGGGAGCCCGGTTGGCGCTACATTCGTCCCCTCCGCCCTTGTGAGGGAGGGTTAGGATGGAGGGCACAGGGTGGCGTTCGGACCTCACGTCACCTATTCCTCGGCCATTGCCGCAACAGCTCACGCGCGATGATGACCCGCATGATTTCGTTGGTGCCCTCAAGGATCTGGTGCACTCTGAGATCGCGCAGATAGCGCTCGAGCGGAAAGTCCCGCAGATAGCCGTAGCCGCCGTGCAGCTGCAGGGCTTCGTTGACCACCCAGAAGCCGACATCGGTGGCCTTGCGCTTGGCCATGGCGGCAAGCCGGGTGGCTTCGGGGGCCTTCTCGTCAAGCCTGGTGGCGGCCTTGTACAGCAGCAGCCTGGCCGCTTCGAGCTCGGTGGCCATGTCGGCGAGACGGAACTGCGTTGCTTGGAACTCGGCCAGCCGCTGGCCGAACTGCTGACGCTCGTTGACGTAAGACAGCGCCAGCTCAAGCGAGGCGTCCGCTGCGCCGAGCGAACATGCGGCGATGTTGATGCGCCCGCCGTCGAGCCCGGCCATGGCGATCTTGAACCCGGTTCCTTCCGCACCGATACGATTGTCGAGCGGCACCCGGCAGTCTTCGAAATTGACCATCGCGGTCGGCTGGGAGTGCCAGCCGAGCTTCCTTTCAGGTGCGCCGAACGACAGCCCGGCGGTGTCCTTTTCCACCACGATGCACGAGATGCCGTCCGGCCCTTGCCCGCCGGTGCGCACCATGGTGACATAGAGGTCCGAAACCCCGCCGCCCGAAATGAAGGCCTTGGAGCCGTTGAGCACATAGTGGTCGCCGTCGCGCACCGCGCGGGTCTTGAGTGCGGCCGCATCGGAGCCTGAGCCCGGCTCGGTCAGGCAATAGCTGGCAATGGTGTCCATCGAGGTGAGGCCGGGAAGAAGGCGCTGGCGCTGGGGCTCTGAGCCGAAGGCATCGATCATCCACGCCGCCATGTTATGGATCGACAGGAAGGCGGCCGTCGACGGGCAGGCGCGGGCCAGCGCCTCGAACACGATGGCGGCATCAATGCGGCTGAGCCCCGCTCCGCCGATATCATCCCTGACATAGAGCCCGGCAAAGCCGAGAGCGGCGCCTTCCTTGAGCACCTCGCGCGGAAAAATCTCATCTTCGTCCCATGAGGCGGCATGGGGCGCCATGTGCTCGGCTGCAAACGCCTTTGCCACGTCGCGGAACGCCGCCTGCTCCTCGCTTAGCTCGAAGTCCATGCGCCTCTCCAGTAGCCCCGGTGCTTGCCGTGCTCGGGCTTGACCCCGGCATACACAGTTCCAGGGCAACGCATCTGTTTCGTGGCTCTGGGTCGTCGCGTCAAGCGCGGAGGACAGCACCTGGAGACGGTCCGGCAGACCACCGGGCAAGATGAACGGCTCGACCTTGGCCGATCCCGCGACTAAAACTGTGCCAGCTGGGGCACCGTCGTCCCTTTTTACCTTACGGAGGTCAAGCCATGGCCAGCAAGCGGCACCAGGCCACTGGGGTCGAGCGGATCAAAGCGGCGCACGGACCGGAGGCAATTTCACCTGGCTTTCCGACGACCCGAATGCGCCGCAACCGGCGTGCCGACTGGTCGCGCCGCCTGGTGCGCGAGACCAGTTTGCGTGTCGACGACCTGATCTGGCCCATCTTTATCATCGAGGGCCGGGTTGAGCGCGAGCCGGTGGGCTCCATGCCGGGCGTGGAGCGAATGTCGGTCGATCTCGCCGTCGAGGCCGCCAAAGAGGCGGCCGGTCTCGGCATCCCGGCGATCGCCGTGTTTCCCAACACGCCACCGGCATTGCGCACCGAGGACGGACGGGAGGCCTTCAACCGGGACAATCTCGTGTGCCGCGCCGCCAGCGCCATCAAGGCCGCGGTGCCCGACCTCGGGGTGATCTGCGACGTGGCGCTCGATCCCTATACCAGCCACGGCCATGACGGGCTGATGCGCGACGGGCGCATCGTCAACGACGAGACGCTCGATGCCCTGGTGCGCCAGGCGCTGGTCCAGGTCGAGGCGGGCTGCGACATCGTTGCCCCCTCAGACATGATGGACGGACGCGTCGGCGCCATCCGCCAGGCACTGGAGGCGCACGGCTTCGCCGATATCCAGATCATGGCCTACAGCGCCAAGTATGCCTCCGCCTTCTATGGCCCGTTCCGCGACGCGGTCGGCTCGTCGGCCACCCTGGTCGGCGACAAGCGCACTTATCAGATGGACCCCGCCAACGGCGAGGAAGCGCTGCGCGAGGCCGAACTCGACATTGCCGAGGGCGCCGACATGATCATGGTCAAGCCGGGCCTGGCCTATCTCGACATCGTGCACCGCCTCAAACAGGCGTTCGGCGTGCCGACGTTTGCCTATCAGGTGTCGGGCGAGTACGCGATGATCATGGCGGCAATCGAGAACGGCTGGCTCGACAAGGCCGTCATCGTGGAAAGCCTCACCGCCTTCAAGCGGGCCGGCGCCGACGGTATCCTGACTTATTTCGCGCGTGACGTTGCGCGATCTATAAGTTGAGCCCATGGCGGTGGCACTGCGGCGGTCACTTCCGCCAACCAACACTCTGGTGGTGTTCGAGGCCGCGGCGCGGCATAACAACTTCACCCGCGCAGCCGAAGAACTTGCCGTCACGCAATCGGCGGTGAGCCGGCAGATTCAGCTTCTCGAGGTCCATCTCGGAGTCGGCCTGTTCCACCGCCAGGCCCGGGGCCTGCGCCTGACACGGGAAGGCGAGCGGCTGCACCGGGCGGTCGCCATGGGGTTGGAGCACATCGCCAATGTGGCGGCCGACATCCGCCGCCAGCGCGGCCCCCGTGAACTCACCGTCGCCACTTCTGTCGCCTTTGCCTCGTACTGGCTGATGGCCCGCATCGCCAAGTTCCGCGCCGCCCACCCGCAAGTCGAACTGCGCCTGATGGCCGCCTCGCCGGTCTATGATCTGGCGGCCGCCGGCATCGATCTGGCGGTGCGCTACGGGGCCGGCGAATGGCCTGGCGTCGATGCCGTCCGGCTGTTCGACAATGAGATCTGGCCGGTGTGTGCGCCGAAGTACCTGCAAGGCCGGCCACCCTTGCGCTCGCTTGCCGACCTGACGAGCCAAACCCTGCTGCATCTGTCGAAGTTCGACCGCAACTGGGTGACCTGGGAGAGCTTTCTTGCCGCCTTCGAGGTCAGCGGCGAGATCAAGCACCGCGGCCTCACCTTCGACAACTACCTGGTGCTCATCCAGTCGACGCTGCGCGGCGAGGGCATCGCACTGTGCGGCCGGC
>CAYWVA010000170.1:0-5664 GCA_964461545.1 uncultured Rhizobiaceae bacterium
GCGCCCGAGATTTCACAGATCTTCGGCGAGCTCATCGGCATCTGGTGCGCTGCCGCCTGGCACGCGATGGATGAGCCGTCGCCGTTGCGGCTCATCGAACTGGGGCCCGGACGCGGGACGGCCATGGCCGATCTTTTGCGCGCCGGGCGCGTCGTGCCGGGCTTTGTCGAGGCCGCCCAGGTCGCCCTAGTCGAGACGAGCCCGGTGCTGCGGCAAATCCAGGCCACGACGCTGGCCCGATCCGGTGCGGCCGTCCATTGGTATGCCCGTCTGGCGGAGGTTCCGGCCGGACCGACGCTCCTCATCGCCAACGAATTCTTTGACGCTCTTGGCGTCAAGCAGTTGGTGCGTACCGCCGCCGGATGGCATGAGCGCCTGGTTGGCATCGACAAGTCGGGCAAGCTCGTTATTGGCCTCGCTCCCGATCCGCTTAGCCCCGCCATGGTGCCGCAGTGGGCCCGGGCCGCGGGGCAAGGCGAAGTGGCCGAGGTTTCCCCGGCTCGCCAAGAGGTCGCGCATGAACTGGGCGCCCGCCTCAGGGCAATGGGTGGCGCCAGCCTTATCATCGATTACGGCCATGTTCGCTCGTCGCTAGGTGAGACCCTTCAGGCCGTCCGGGCCCATGCGTTTCACGACGTGCTCGAGGCCCCGGGCGAATGCGATCTCACCAGCCACGTCGACTTCGAGGCCATCGGTCTTGCGCTCCAGATGGGCGGAGCTGCGGTCCACGGGCCGCTCACCCAGGGCGCATTTCTGTCTGCCATGGGCTTGGCGGAGCGCGCCCAGGTGCTCAAACGCCACGCGGACAGGAACAGTCAAGCCGACATTGACGCCGCAACCGAGCGACTTGCGGCGGACTCCCAAATGGGGCACCTGTTCAAGGTGCTTGCCGCAACCCATCCCGATCTTCCGCCGCCTTATCCATTCAATGAGCACACAGCATGATCGAATCCGCGCTTTTGACGGCCCTTCCCGGCATCCGCCACGGCTTCTTCACCCGTGAGGGCGGACACTCAACCGGCCTTTATGCCTCGCTCAACTGCAGCTTCGGATCGAGAGACGACAAGACGACGGTGAAGCGGAACCGGGAGACAGTAGCAGAGCGCATGCACGTCGATACCGACCGCCTGATGACGGTATGGCAGTCGCACAGCCCCGACGTGATCATGGTCCAGGCTGCGTGGGACGTCCACGATCCGCCCGAAGCCGATGCCATGGTGACGAGGTGCCCGGGGCTTGCCCTGGCCGTGCTGACTGCCGACTGCACGCCCATTTTGTTCGCCGACCGCGGCGGACGGGCGGTCGGCGTGGCCCATGCCGGCTGGAAAGGAGCCCTCGGCGGCATCCTGGAGGCAAGCGTTGCAGCGTTCGAGCACCACGGCGTCCCTCCCGGTGACATCAACGCCGTCATCGGCCCGACCATCGGCCAGGCGAATTATGAGGTGGGGCCGGAGTTCTATGACAGCTTCCTTGCCGAAGACCCTGCCAATGCGCGGTTCTTCACCGCCTCGCCCCGCCCCGGCCATTACCAGTTCGACCTGCCCGGCTATGTGAAGATGAAGTTGGAACGGCTCAGCCTCGCCGCGGTCGAGGATCTGGCCTCGTGCACCTATGGCGACGAGACCCGCTTCTTCAGCTATCGCCGGGCCACCCACCGCGGGGAGCCGGATTACGGTCGTCAGATCTCGGCCATCGTTCTGGAAACATAGCAGGGGATTTGCCATGGCACTGCATTTCGAGCGTTCCGAATACCAGGCGCGGATCGAGCGTACCGTCAAGTCTCTCGCACACAACGGCCTGGACGGACTGCTGATGTTCCATCAGGAGAGCATGTACTATCTGACGGGCTACGATACCTTCGGCTTCTGCTTCTTCCAGAGCCTCTATCTCGGCTGCGACGGGCGGCTGGCGCTGCTCACCCGGGCGCCCGATCTCCGGCAGGCCCAGCACACCTCGATCATCGAGGACATCCGCATCTGGACCGACGAGGCCGGCGCCCAGCCGGCGAATCAGCTCAAGGACATGCTCGACAGCCTCGGCGCCCGGGGCAAGAGGCTCGGCATCGAGACCAACGCCTATGGGCTCACCCACTTCAACGGCAAGGCGGTCGACGCCGCCCTCGACGGCTTCTGCCGGCTCGAGGAAGCCTCCGATCTGGTGAGCGGTCTGCGCGCCGTGAAGTCGCCAGCTGAACTCGATTATGTGCGCCGCGCCGGGCGCCTTGGGGACGCCGCACTGGAGGCGGCGATCGAGGCCACCCGGGCAGGCGCCGATGAGGGAGATATCCTCGCCGCCCAGCATTCGGCGGTGTTTTCCGGCGGCGGCGACTATCCCGGCAACGAGTTCATCATCGGATCGGGGCGCGACGCCCTGCTGTGCCGCTACAAGTCCGGCCGCCGCAAGCTGTCCGAGCACGATCAGCTGACACTTGAGTTTGCCGGCGTCTACCGGCACTACCACGCCGCATTGATGCGCACATTTGTCATCGGCGAGCCGCGGCAACGCCACATCGAGATGCATGCCGCGTGCCGCGAAGCGCTCGAGGCCTGCGAGGACGTCCTGCGACCCGGTCACACGGCCGGTGAGGTCTTCAATGCCCATGCCAAAGTCATGGACGAGCGGGGAATGAAGCCACATCGCCTGAACGCCTGCGGCTATGCTCTGGGGGCGAAGTTCACTCCGAGCTGGATGGACTACCCCATGCTCCATCGCGGGAACCCCGTGGAAATCCGGCCGAGCATGGTGTTTTTCGCCCACATGATCCTGATGGATTCCGACAGCGGCACGGCGATGACGCTGGCCCGCACCTACATCGTCACCGAGGGCGCCGCTGAGCCCTTGTCGACGCACCCGCTTGACCTCATCATGCGCTGACGGCGCACGACACGCGCAGGGGGAAAGGGGATGAGATCAGCAGCGGACCCAGTCCTAAGCCGGGCAACCGGTGCTGGTCCGGCTGCCATTGTGCTGATAATCTGTGTCGGGCTGTTGGCGGCCTGTTCCGGCACCACGCTGCCCTTTTCCAAAGCCAGCGATGTGCAGTCGTGGCGCCCGCCGCCTCCGGTGGTCGTCGGCGCCATCGCCGGCCTCCCGGCCGATCAGGAAAGCGCCCTGGTCGATGCCCTGGTCAGCGCCGGGGTTCAGCGCGATATCGCCGTCGGCCGGGTTGAGGTCGAAAACGGGCACGCGCTCACCGGCGCATTCGAGGCAGCGACTGGGAGAGCCGGTACAGCCATCCGCTACCGCTGGACGCTCACCGACCCGACTGGCCGGGTGCTGCATCGCATCGAGGAGAGCGAAACCGCACCGCTTCCGGTCGGCGAGGCGTGGGCCGGAGTGGACGGCGATGTCGTCAGGCGCATCGCCGCTTACACGGCCGAGAGCCTTTCAAGCCGATTTTCGCAGCTCGGCTACGCCACACGCGCCGCCGGCCTGCCGCCGCCCCTCGATCACATGGTCCAAGCCGGCCCTGATGCCGAGAATGAGTTCGACTACGAGACCCTCTACGGTCCCAACAGAACGGCAATGTCTGACCCCTCAGCCGGCTCTCAAGCACCGTTGCCGGAACACGTCGCGGCGGGGTCCCAGCCGCCCTCCGACAGCGGTTCCCACTCCCAGGCCGCAAGCTCGGGCCCCGCGATCCGCGGTGTTGCCATCACCGGCGTCCACGGGGCTGGTCACACAGGCAACGGCGAACTGCTGAATGCCCTCAAATCGGTGCTGACCGATGCCGGCTGGCCGGTAGAGGAGGGGGGGCCTCGCGACGACGTGCTGGCGATCCGGGGAGATGTGAGCGTCGGCCCCGCGAGCGGCAAGGCACAGAAAGTGGCGCTGCGCTGGACCGTGACGGCGCCCGACGGCCGCATCCTCGGTGCCGTCGAGCAGGCAAATGACGTTCCGGCCGGCTCGCTCGACGGAGGCTGGGGCCCTGCCGCCCATTACGCCGCTCTGGCCGCCGCGGAGGGCATCTTCGATCTCGTCGACAAGTTGCGCTGAGGGTGCGCATTACGCCGCCCAGGCAATCGCCTGGTCGAGCCGGTCATTGCCCCAGAACAGTTCGCCGTCGGGCGCAACAAAGCTCGGTGCGCCGAAAATGCCGAGTTCCAGGGCCGCAGCGGTCTCGGCCTTGAGCCGGTCCTTCACCGCAACTGAGGCTGCCTCGGCCAGCATCGCATCGGCGTCGAGGCCGAGGCTGGCGGCAATGCCGGCGATGGTCGACGGCTCGCTGATCGAAAGGCCCTGGGCGAATTCGGCTGCGAATACGCACCGGCAGAACTCCGATTGCCGCGGCGCCGCCACTCCGGTGAGCGCCGCGCGAGCCGCAAGCAGGCTCATTTGCGGGAATGGCTGCGGCCGCACAAGCACCAGTCCCTGAGCACTGGCGAGCCGCTCCATGTCGCGCCACATATAGCGGCCCTTGGCAGGGTAAATGTTGAACGGCGAATTGTCCCAGCCTTGGGCATTGAAGATCGGGCCGAGGAGGAACGGCCGCCAGCGGACCTCCACCTTGGCGCTCTCGGCCAGCGGCCCGATGCGCATGGCTGCGAGGTAGGAATATGTCGAGGCGAACTCGAACCAGAAATCGAGGGTGGCCGGCATGAACACCTCTTTTCTGCTGCTGGCCCAGCATAGAGGAACACCGGTCACGTCGGCCACGTTGTATTCGTCGGCGACCTGGCGCAAGCCTGGCGAGCGGCACAAGGAGCGGCCACGTAGACGGCGCGGTGGCTAGCGTCCTATAAGCCCCGCCGGTTCAACTCCCTGGGGGCCTTCCCATGTCCAGTGTCAAGAAGGTGGTGCTCGCCTATTCGGGCGGGCTCGATACCTCGATCATCCTGAAATGGTTGCAGCAGACCTACGCCTGCGAGGTCGTGACCTTCACCGCCGACCTCGGCCAGGGCGACGAACTCGAGCCTGCCCGGCGCAAGGCCGAGATGCTCGGCATCAACGAGATCTTCATTGAGGACCTGCGCGAGGAGTTTACCCGAGACTTCGTATTTCCGGTGTTTCGCGCCAATGCCGTGTACGAGGGCGTTTATCTGCTCGGCACCTCCATCGCCCGCCCGCTCATCGCCAAGCGCCTGATCGAAATCGCCCATGCCACCGGCGCCGATGCCATTGCCCACGGGGCAACCGGCAAGGGCAATGACCAGGTGCGCTTTGAGCTCACCGCATACGCGCTTGACCCCGATATCCGGATCATCGCGCCGTGGCGCGAATGGAGCTTCAAGTCGCGCTCCGATCTCATCGGCTTCGCCGAACAGCACCAGATCCCGGTGCCCAAGGACAAGCGCGGCGAGGCACCGTTCTCGGTCGATGCCAATCTCTTGCACTCCTCTTCTGAAGGCAAGGTGCTCGAGGATCCCTGGGTCGAGCCGCCGGCCTACGTATTCCAGCGCACCATTTCGCCCGAAGAGGCGCCGGACCGGGCAACCACCATCGAGATCGAGTTCGAGCGCGGTGATCCGGTAGCACTGGACGGTAAGCCCATGAGCCCGGCCACGCTGCTTGGCGCTCTCAACGATCTCGGTCGAGACAACGGCATCGGCCGCATTGACCTGGTTGAGAACCGCTTCGTGGGCATGAAGTCTCGCGGCATCTATGAGACTCCCGGCGGCACCATCCTGCATCACGCCCACCGCGCCATCGAGTCGCTCACCCTCG
>CAYWVA010000171.1:0-2061 GCA_964461545.1 uncultured Rhizobiaceae bacterium
CATCAGCGCCATGGCGATGGCGATGCGCTGGCGCATGCCGCCGGAGAACTGGTGCGGGTATTGCCCGAGTCGCCGCTCGGGGTCGGGGATCTTGACCTTTGCCAGCATCTCAGCGGCGCGGGCGCGCTTTTCGGCCCGGCTCCGCCGCGAACGGTACTGGATGTTGACCATCTGGGTGCCGATCGAGAACACCGGGTTGAGGGTGGTCATCGGGTCCTGGAACACCGCCGTGATGCGCACACCGCGCACGCCGCGCAATTCGTCCGGATCCATCGCCAGTAGGTCAGACTCATTGAAGAGGATGCGTCCCCGGGTCACCTCGCCGTTGGCGGCGAGCAGCCCCAGAACGGCGTTGATGAGGGTCGACTTGCCGCAGCCCGACTCCCCCACGATGCCCACGACAGAGCCTCGCGGCACCTCGAGGCTGACATCGCGCAGGGCGCGCAACCGGCCGGCCGGGGTGCGGAACTCAACCGACAGGTTCTCGATGCTGAGCACATTGGCGCCCGGCGCGAGCGCCCTCATCCTTCGGTCCTCAGCTTCGGGTCGAACTGGTCGCGCAGCGTCTCGCCGAGGAAGGTAAAGCCCAGAGTGGCGACGATGATCGGCAGTCCGCCGGCGATCGCCGGCCACGGCGACTCGCGGATGTAGGAAAAGCCGTCATTGAGGATCGAGCCCCACGACGGCGTTGGCGGGCGCACCCCGAGGCCCAGAAAACTCATGCCCGCTTCGATGGTGATGACCACGGGGATGTCCATCGAGGCGAGAATGAGCAGCGGGCCGATGATATTGGGCAGGATGTGGACGGCGAGGATTCGCCACATCGGCGCGCCGACGGCGCGCGCCGACAGCACGAACTCCGAGGTCTTGAGCGACATGGTCTGGGTGCGGGTGATGCGGGCATAACCGGGTAGGGTGGCGATCACCACGACGATGATGACGGCATTGAGGCTCGGGCCCACCAGGGTGACCAGTGCAAGCGCAAACATGACGGTGGGAAACGAGCGGATGGCGTCGAACACGAGGATGAGGATCGCGTCGAGCCAGCGCGGTCCGTAGCCGGCGATCATGCCGAGAACGAGCCCGCCGGTAAACGAAATGCCGGTGGCGATGAGCGCCACCCACAGGGCGATCCGGGCACCGTGGAGGACGCGCGCGAAGAGATCGCGGCCAAGCTGGTCGGTGCCGAGGAAATGCTCCGCGCTGGGGCCGAGAAAGCGGTCGCGCGCCGCCAGCCGGATGGGGCTGTGCTCGGCCAGCAGATCGGCGAACACTGCACCGAACAGGACCAGCACCACAAGTCCGATGCCGAGCATTCCCAGCGGTTCGCGCACCACGCGCAACACCCCATCCCACAGCGACGACGCCACTGCCAGGGGAGCGACGGCGGCCGGTTCGGCGCTGTCAAAGGGTGGCGCGGACACGGGGATCGAGCCAGGCGGCGATGAGGTCGGCGAGAAGCGTGCACATGACATAGAACACGGTGGTGACGACCACCGCGCCCATCACCACGGGATAGTTCCGGGTGATGACGGAATCATAGATGAGCTTGCCGACGCCGGGCCGGGCGAACACGATCTCGGCGAACACCGCCCCCGAGATCATATGGCCGATGCCGATGCCGAGCAGCACCACGGTGGGGATGACGGCGAGCTTGAGGGCATACTGGTAGGTGATGGTCGACTCCTTGAGGCCGAAGGCGCGTGCCAGCCGGATGTGGTTCTCGCTCAGGACCTCGAGCATCGAGGCGCGCACGACGCGGGCGAGATAGCCGACCCAGCCGAGCCCTACCGCCAACGACGGCAGCACCAGGTGATGCAGCCGGCTCAGCAGGTTTCCGGGCTCGCCGGCCCCGATGGTCGGGAACCAGCCGAGGCCAACCGATAGGATGAGCAGGCTGTAGATCGCCACCACGAAGGACGGAACGGCGATCACGCTGACCGACAGCACGCCCACCACCCGGTCGGCAAGGCTGCCACGGCGGATGGCGGCGAAGCAGCCGAGCGGGATGCCGAGAAGCGCCGACCATACGATGCCCATGGCAATTAGCGACAGCGTGAA
>CAYWVA010000171.1:2161-5660 GCA_964461545.1 uncultured Rhizobiaceae bacterium
CGGCCGAAGACGCGCAGGCGGCTCACCCCACCGTCGGGAAAGATATTGAGCTTGACGTAGTTCACCGCCCCGAGGGTGCTGAGGGAGCCTTCATCGAACTCGTGAATGGCGTCGGCCGACAGCTTCTGGGGCGGCAACAGCTCGGGCCAGAACATCGACTGAGTGACGATTGCGTCGTCCGTGCCGGCCTCGACGAACGCTGCCTGGAGCGAAGCACGGTCAGGATAATTGCCCTTGTAGTGGCAGGTATCGATGACGATCCGCTCAAGGTGCCCAGCCGCACCGAGCCGGACGATGATCCAGTCATTGCCCGGCTCGCGTCTGCGCCGCGTCTCCCAGCCGTCGCCCATATTGAGGCCGCGGCCCTCAGTCAGCAATGTCCAAACGGTGCCATAATGGGCGTCATTGTAGGCCACAATGCGCCCGCCGTTCTTGAGTGCCGAAAGTTCGTGGACCCGGTCCCGTGCCGCCTCCTCCCAGGAGGCGACCGGCTCGCCATAGACCCTGAGCCGGGCAACGCCGCCGTCGGGATAGATATGAAGCCTGAGGTAATTGAACGGGCCGCAGGCCGGCACGGCAAGAAAGTGATGGGCGCTGGGTCCCAGCGGAACCGGAGCAACGATCTCGCGCCAGGCGGCGTCCGGGCCCGGTTCGGCCTCGCTCAAACAGGCCTCGAGCGCCGCGGCCGGCGGATAGTTGCCGGTAAAGTGGCTGGTGTCGATGTCGACGCCGTGGACGATGCCCTTGACCCCCAACCGGATGAGACAGTGATCGTGGCCGCCGTCGCGGCGGCGGCGCGACTCCCAGCCATCCATCCACTTGCCGTGGGCGTCGTACTTGTCCGGAATGAACACGGCAGCGCCATCCTCAAGCAGACGCTCCTTGGGTGCGAAGAACTCGTCGCTGGCCGCCAGCGCCTGCGAGCCCAATCGCGGCGATGCGAGATTGACCAGGCGGCGGGCGAACTCCGGCAGGTTCTGCTCGGCGCTCATGGTGCTAAAGCCACGGGCGACTTTGCGCCTGCTTGTGCTCGAAGGACTCGATGGCGGTCGACTTCTCCAGGGTGAGCCCGATATCGTCGAGACCGTTTAACAGGCAGTGCTTGCGATGGGCGTCGACATCGAAGCCGATTACGCCGCCGTCGGGACCACGGATCTCTTGGGACTCAAGGTCAATGGTGACGGTGGCGTTGGAACCGCGTCGGGCATCGTCCATCAGCTTGTCGACCTCGGCCTGCGGCAGGGCGATCGGCAGAATGCCGTTCTTGAAGCAGTTGTTATAGAAGATGTCGGCGAACGATGAGGCGATCACGCAGCGGATGCCGAAGTCGAGCAGCGCCCACGGCGCGTGCTCGCGCGACGAGCCGCAGCCGAAGTTTTGGCCGGTCACCAGGATCTGCGCCTTGCGATAGGCCGGGCGGTTGAGCACGAAGTCGGGCCGTTCCTTGCCGTCCTCGTCGTAGCGCATCTCATAGAACAAGGCCGTGCCGAGGCCGGTGCGCTTGATGGTCTTGAGAAACTGCTTGGGGATGATCATGTCGGTATCGACGTTGATCATGTCGAGGGGGGCGGCGACGCCGGTGAGCTGGGTGAACTTCTGCATGTGCGCGATCTTTCTAGTCCGTGCGGAGACACCTTCATGGGCAAGACGAAGGCGGCGGTCAAGGGCAGGCGCAGCTAGAACACGTAGGTCGCCAGCAGGTAGATGAGAAGGCCGGTGGCGAAAAGGTAGCCGAGGCTGCGCCCGATCCGGCGGCCGATGATCTCGATGCGGTCCTCAGATGGCTCTGGCGCATTGCTGCTGCCGGCGCCCAGCAGCTTTTCCGACTGCTCGCCCATGCGCTCGAGATCACGGCGGGCACGCCGGGTCCGTTTCGCCTCTCGCTCGGCCTGGTTCATTGCACCGTCGGATTGCTCTCGGCGTCGGCTTCGGCCTCGATCTGCATCATGTCATCATCGGAAAGCCCGAAGTGGTGGCCAATCTCGTGCACCAGCACATGGGTCACGATGCCCATCAGCGTCTCGTCGTTCTCGGCCCAATAGTCGATGATCGGACGGCGATAGAGGAAGATCATGTTGGGTTGAGGGCTGGGATGGGTGACGCTGGCGTGAGCCAGGCCGATGCCGCGGAACAACCCCAGAAGCTCGAATGGCGACTGGCATCCAAGCTCTTCAAGCGTCTCCTCATCGGGAAACTCATCGACCCGGATAATGATATCGCCGCACAGCGCGCGGAATTGCTCCGGCAAGGCCTGGAACGCTTCGTCGGCCAAGGCGGCAATCTCCTCCACCGAGGGCGCAAGCCCCACAGCCCGGTCGGCTTTTCGGATGCGGGTGGCCATGGTCAAGATGTCGGGGCAGGCTGCCAAGCTGACAACCCTGCAGGCCTGCCAAATCGCCACGGCCCGCTCAGGGCTGCTGGGTCACGACGGTGGCGATGCCCGGTTCGTGGGACTTCGCAATGCTGATCGCAGCCACCGAGCCCGAGGTCAGCGCAGCAGCGATCAGCAGGATGAGAATTCTGTGCAGGAATCGCCCGTCGGCCTGCGTGGCAGTATGTGCAGTCATTGGTATTCTTCCCCCCAAACGATCGGTCTTTGCACCGGGCGCGAATGTGCCACACTTTGACTTGCGGCAAGCTTAACGTCGCGTTCATCTCCCGTTCAGTGTTTGTGGGCCGGCGACGGCCAAGCGCGCACATCGACAAACCGGCCGGTGATGGCCGCCGCGGCAGCCATCACCGGAGAGACGAGATGGGTGCGGCCACGATAGCCCTGGCGACCCTCGAAATTACGGTTCGACGTCGAGGCGCAGCGCTCGCCGGGCATGAGCTTGTCGGCGTTCATGGCCAGGCACATGGAACAGCCGGGCTCACGCCAATCAAAGCCGGCAGCGACAAACGTCTTGTCCAGTCCTTCCGCCTCGGCCTGCGCCTTCACCAGCCCAGACCCGGGCACGATCATGGCCTGCACGCTGTCCTTCACGCGGTGGCCGGCGACCACGCGGGCCACCTCGCGCAGGTCTTCGATGCGGGCATTGGTGCATGAACCGATGAACACCCGGTCGATGGCGATGTCGGTTATCTTTTCCCCGCCCTTGAGCCCCATATAGTCAAGCGCCCGCTCCGCCGAGCGGCGCTTGGACTCATCAGCGATGTCGGAGAGGTCCGGCACCCGGCCGGTCACCGACACCACCTGCTCTGGGCTCGTGCCCCAGGTCACCAACGGCGGCAGCGCCGCGGCGTCGAGCCTGACCTCGCGATCGAAATGGGCCTCCTCGTCGGACCGCAGCGTCTCCCAATGGCGCAGCGCGGCATCCCATGCCTTGCCCTTGGGGGCGCGCGGGCGGTCCTTCAGATAGGCAAGCGTCCTTTCGTCGGGCGCTACCATGCCGGCGCGCGCGCCGCCTTCGATCGACATGTTGCACACCGTCATGCGGCCCTCGATCGACAGCGCCCGGATCGCCTCGCCGGCATATTCGATGACGTGGCCGGTGCCGCC
>CAYWVA010000172.1:0-5652 GCA_964461545.1 uncultured Rhizobiaceae bacterium
TGTTCAAGCCGCCAATTCGCTGCCCATGATCCGTCCGATACTATCCGGCGTGAAGGAATCCGCGATCGGCACCGTTCCCGATCACGCCATCTCCGGCGCTGGCGGTGCCAGCCGTGCCATATCGTTAGTTTCGTCGATTTCTTGGCCCGGCGACTTGCTCATGATGCGTTCCAAGGGCCGCGACGGCACATTGGACAGGATAGGATTTCCGTAGCGGCTCAAGCGGCAGCTGTTGCCGATGGTTCTCCCGTTGTGTCGCCACTGACGAATACCAGATCAAGCTGAGCAAGTGGCCAGCGCGTCTGACGATGGGAACGGAATCGGCTCTGAAGTCATCATGCTCAAGGGATCATCATGCCCGCAGTTGCTTGCGGGCATGATGAGTGGCGTGGCTCAGCCCTCGGCAAAGGTTACCAGCTTGCGCCCGCGCGATGGATGGCGCAGCTTTTCGAGCGCCTTGGCCTCGATCTGGCGGATGCGTTCGCGGGTCACCCCGAAGGTCTTGCCGACCTCCTCAAGGGTGTGTTCGGTGGTGCCGCCGATGCCGAAGCGCATGCACAAAATACGCTGCTCGCGCGGCGACAGCTCGCCAAGCGCCTCGGCCATCGAGCGCCCGAGGGCACTGGCCTCGGCTGCGGCCAGCGGGCTCACCGCGTCCGGTGCCTCGATCAGGTCGCCGAACGTCGCATCGCCCTCCTCGCCGATCGGCAGATCGAGAGACACCGGCTCCTGAACCAGCGACATCACGCGCTCGACATGGGCCTGCGAAATGCCCGAGCGTTCGGCGATTTCCTCGATCACCGGCTCGCGACCATTGCGGTGATAGAGCCGGTGGCGTTCCCTGAGCACCTTGCTCGCCGTCTCCTTCATGTGCACCGGGATGCGGATGGTCCGCCCCTGGTCGGCGATGGCGCGGGCAATCGACTGCCGGATCCACCACACGGCGTAGGTGGCGAGCTTGACGCCGCGACGATGATCGAACTTTTCGACTGCATGCATGAGGCCGAGATTGCCCTCCTGGATCAGATCGAGAAGGTCCAGGTTGGTGTGGCGGCGGTACTTTTTGGCAATCGACACGACCAGCCGCAGATGGGAGGTGACGAGTTCCTCGCGCGCTCTCTTGACTTCCCGCCGGGCGCGGCCGAGGTCGGCCAGCACGTGGCGGAACCCGCTGATCGACACCCCGGTGCGCAGGGCCGTGGCCAGCAACTCGTCGCACAGCTCGGAGAGCCGCGACAACTTATCCTGGCCGGGCTTGTGCCGGCCGGGGCCATTCGCCACCAGCTGGCAAGCCAGATCGGGTTGCAGCTCGCGCCCGAAATACCGTTCAAGCACCGTCTTGCGCGCCATGCCGCAATCCTCGGCGGTGCGCACCAGCTCCTTCTCCAGCCTGTGAAGCAGATGCTGCTCGCGCTCTACCTCCACGATCAGCGCCGAAATGCGCTCCGGATGCAGGTGCAGCTCGGCAAGTTCGCGGCCCACATCCGACAGCAGCTCGTCAATTCGCGCTACTGATCTCTGGTGCGGGTCGCGGCCGCGTGCGACACGGCGGACATGATCCCGCGACAGCCCGGAAATCTCGTCGGCAAGGCCGGCGATCCGTCCAAGACGCGTCAGCACGATTGGCATGAGCTTGGCTTCGCGGCGCGCCAGCTCGCCGCCGGTTTCCTCGTCGGCCCGCGCCTCCGACTCATCGCTGTCGTCTGTGGCGCTGTCGTCCTGCTCTTCACCCTCGAGCATCGCCATCTCGACGACATCGCGCACCCGCACGCGACCCTCCTCGAGGGCATCGCGCCACGCCGCCACCTTCTCGATGAGCAAGGGAACGCGCGACAGGCCCTCGAGAATGGCGCGCTGGCCGGCCTCGATGCGCTGCGCCAGTTCGATCTCCTGCTCGCGGGTCAAAAACTCGCCGCTGCCCATCTGATGGAAATAGACGTCGACCAGGTCCCGCGAGCGCACCACATCGGCGGCCACAGAGCTGGTGATGGTCGTTGCCTCCTTCACCGGGGTGGACGCCTTATGGCCGGCACTGTCGGGCTGGCCGGCCTCGGCGCCTTCCGAACCGGTACGGGCCTCGGCCGTCTCGAACTCGGACTCAGCGCCTGCGTCACCCCGATTGGAGTGGCGATCCAGCGCTTCGGCCTGCCGTTCGAGGGCACAGGCTTCCTGTTCATCGTCGAGCGCAAAATTCAGGGTCATAGTGATATCCAAAATCGGCCCAGCGCGCCGAAACGGGCACCCAGGCAGGTCTCTCACAACCAGGTGAATCAGCCCTTCTCGGCCTCAACCCCACCCTCACGCCGGCGGAGGCATCGATCAGGGTTAGACGGTGGCTCCAGCCAAATCGCACGCAAAACCGAGCCAACGTCTAGGGGAAATGGTATTTTGGCCTATGAAGTCAAGTCCCTCATGGTCGCACCCCTGCACAAAATGGCAACGAAACCCGACTCGCTGGCTTCAGCGCCCGATTTTGCCCCCAATGACCGGTGTTATCCGGCCTTGCGCTTGAGATCGGCAAGGATCTCGCGGGCCGCGTTGTGGCCGGGAATGCCGGACACCCCGCCGCCGGGATGGGCCGAGGAGCCGCACAGGTAGAGCCCGGCGATTGGTGTCCGGTAGTCGGCGTAGTGCGCAATCGGCCGCTTGAAGAACAGCTGCTCGAGCGCCAGCTCGCCATGAAAAATATGCCCTTGCGGCAGTCCCACCATGGCCTCGAGGTCTTCCGGCACCAGCACCTGGGCGTGGATGACGTCGCTTGAGAAACCCGGCGCGAAGGTGTCGAGAACGTCGAAGACGCACTTTTTGAAGTTGTCCTTCTCGGCGGCCCACTCGGCCCCCTCGAGCTTGTAGGGCGCATGGCCGCCGAACAGATTGACCACGTGCTTGCCGGAGGGTGCAAGCGTGTCGTCGACCAGGCTCGGCACGACGGGCGTGATGAACGGCCGGGCCGAGTACCAGCCGTATTTGGCATCGTCATAGGCGCGCTCGAGATATTCGATGTCGGGTGCAATATGGGCGTAGGTCGGATAGGCGAAGTTGCCCAGCGCGCCGTCGGCCAGCGCCCGCTCCAGGCTGGCGTATTGCGGCGGCCGTTGGCAGGCAATGTTGATCTTGAAGGCGGTCGAGAATGTCCGATAGTTGCTGACGTCCTTCAGCACCTCGCCCGGCACGTCGGCTTCCTCCAGTAGGTCGAGATAGAGCGCCTTGGCATGGGCATTGCAGGCCACCGCACGGGCCGAGAACGTCCGCCCGTCCCTGGTTTCCACCCGCGACTGGCGCCCGTTGGTCACATGGATCCTGGCCACCTCGGCCTCGGTAATGATGTCCATGCCGAGGGTGCGGCCGTAGCTGGCGATGGCCTGGGTGATCGCCCCCATGCCGCCCTTGATGAAGCCCCAGCCGCCGGCCCCTTGGTGCTCGCCCATGATGTGGTGCATGATGATATAGGCCGAGCCCGGCGACTTCGGCCCGACGAACGAGCCGATCGAGGCATAGTAGGCCAGCACGGCGCGCACCCGGCTGTCCTCGAACCAGCGCTTGAGATAGTCGTCGGCGCTCATCGTCACCAGGTCGATGACGCGGTAGAACCGCGTTCCGATCCTGCGGTGCTCCCACAACAGCTTGGCCACCTGCTTGAAGGTCCGCCAGTCGCGCTTGGTGGGGTCGGGCGGCGTCACCCACAACAGCCGGCGGATGATTGCCGCGGCCTCGTCGAGATGCCTGGCAAAAGCCGGATAGATCTCCGCGTCGTGGCGGCTGAACCGGGCAAAACTCGCCTGCGTGCGCTCGATGCTGTCGGAGAACGTGATGTAGCCGCCGTCCGGCAGCGGCGAGAACATGTCGGAGCACGCCAGCACCTCGAGCCCGTGGCTGGCGAGGTCGAGGTCGGCGATGATGCGCGGGTGCAGCAGGCTCATCAGATAGGAAAAGATCGAAGCCCGGAAGCCGGGATAGATCTCTTCGGTCACCGCCGCCCCGCCGATGATGCTGCGCCGTTCCAGCACCGCGACCTTGAGCCCCGCCTTGGCGAGATAGGCCCCGCACACCAGGCCGTTGTGGCCGCTGCCGATGATCAGCGCATCATACTGGGGCTGGGGCATTTTCGGCCTCCTTGCGAACCACCGGGATGTCGCTCGGGGCGGCCGCGCCGCGCCACGCCTCGATGGCCTTGCCGATGTCGAGCACGCTTGCGTCGTCGAAGCGCCGCCCGACGATCTGGATTGCGGTCGGCAGCCCGCCGCCGGTGAAGCCCGAAGGCACCGACAGCGCCGGGCACTGCGGCACGTTGTTGAACGGCGAGGTCATGTCGAGCCCATGGAGCCGGCCGTGTGCGTCGATGCGCTCGAACTGCCCGTCGCCGGCCTCCACCGGGGGCGCGCCGCGGGTCATGGTCGGGCACAACAGCGCGTTACAGCGCGACAGCACGCCTGCCAGCGCCTGCCACTGCCGGGTCCTCACGGTTTCCAGCCTCTTGAACGCCACTGCGTCCATCTTCAGCCCCTGCTCCATCAGGGCCACCACGGCCGGGTCCATCTCCCCTCGATATCGAGCGAGACAGTCGCCGAACGCCGCCGCCAGGAACACGCCCCAATAGGCATTCCAGGCGCTCACTACTTCGACGCTCCAGCCAAGCGCCACTTCCTCGATCTCGGCCCCCTGGCTCTCCAGATGCCTGGCGGCCGCTTCCACGTTCGCAATCACCTCGGGCTCGACCTCGTAGAATCCGAGGTCGCGGCTCAGCGCCAGGCGCAGTCCCTTCACGTTGCCCGTCAGGTGGCGCGGCAGGGCAAGCGGGGCGGCCTGGCTCTGGATATCGCCGTCATGGGGGCCCTCGGTCACTTTCAGGAACAGTGCCGCGTCATCGACGCTACGGGCCAGCGGGCCGAAATGCGAGATCGAGTCGAAGACGGTGAACAGAATGTCCATGGGGATGCGGCCGAGACTGGGCTTGAGCCCGACGATGCCGCACAATGCCGCCGGGATGCGCACCGAGCCGCCCATGTCGGAGCCCTCGGCCAGCGCCACGCACCCCGTCGCCACCGCCACCGCCGAACCGCCCGACGAGCCGCCCGATGTCGTCGCCGGATCCCACGGGTTTCGCGTATGGCCCCACAACGGGCTGCGGGTGAAGCTCGAAAAGGCGAATTCGGGCGTCGTCGTCTTGCCGATGAGGATGGCGCCGGCCCCGGCCAGCCGCTCCACGATCACCGCATCGTGATCGGGCACCCAGTTTTTGAACGCCGCCGAGCCCCGCGTCGTCGTCTTGCCGCGGGTCGGCGTAAAGTCCTTGATGGCGATCGGCACCCCGTGCAGCGCCCCGAGTTTGTCGCCGCGCAGCACCGCGGTTTCGGCCGCCCTGGCGTCGTTCATCGCCTCGTCGGCGTAGATGAAGCAGAACGGATTGAGTATTGGCTGCAGCCGCTCGGACCGCTCCAGGCAGGCCGTCACCAGTTCGACCGGCGACACGGACTTGTCCCGCACCGCCTCAGCCATCTCGCCTGCCGTCAGGTCGCAAAGGCTCGGCATATTCCCCTCCATCTCGGGCACCCCCGTCATGCCAGCGAAAGCTATGCCCAACGGAACTCGTCATGCCAGCGAAAGCTGGCATCCCATAGGGCTTCTGTAGTCACCCGGGAGTCACGCCGGCAG
>CAYWVA010000173.1:0-5634 GCA_964461545.1 uncultured Rhizobiaceae bacterium
GCGATGATGTAGAAGCGGTCCGCCTTGGCACCTTGCCGGATGATGATGTCGCCGGACTCATAGACGGCCGGATGGAGCCGCCGGGTGGCTTCGGTGAGCAGCGATTTCCTCAGCCGCGGAAACACCCGGGCAAGCCATTCGTTGTAGGTGAACTCGCTTTCATGGCCGGGCTGCCAGCCCGACGGGCACAGCTCTCCGCTCAGCAGCGCCTGCAGCACCCGCAAGGTTTCCGGGATGTTTCTCGCCACCTCCACATCGTTGACGGTCATGTGGCGCACAATTCCATCCGGATCGATGATGAAGGTGCCGCGCAGTGCCGAACCGTCCTCCAGCAGCACCCCGAATTTCTCGCTCAACTGGTGCGAGGTGTCGGCGATGATCGGGAAACGAACGTCTTTCAACCGCTCGTCCTGGCTGAACCAAGTCTCATGGCTGAAATAGCTGTCGGTGCTGGCCCCGACGATTGCCGCGCCGGCGGCCTCGAACTCGTCCTGGAGAGCGGCGAAGGTGGCGATCTCGGTGGGGCACATATAGGTGAAGTCGCGGGCATAGAAGAACAGTACCAGCCAACTGCCGCGAAACTGCGCCAGCGACATCCGCTTCGGCCCCGGTGCACCACGCAGCCAGCATACGACCTGCACATCGGGTGCCGGCCTACCCACCATGACGCCCATGCAAGACCTCTCCCTGAATGTGGATAGAGCGTCATCTTAGCGCGCTTCGGTGAGGTCGGGAAGCGATCAGAATCGGCGCCTGGCGGAGCCGCCACATTTCATCACCTAAAAGTCCGATTCGCGCCTCCTATTACCCATCAGGAGGTCACAGTGGCCCGCCATGTAGCTCGGGCCTCTCGAGGGGCGAAGCGGAAGCATATCCGCGAACCAAATAAATAACGAGAAGAGGGGACTATGAAATTCTCGAAGGCAGTTGCGTCTGTCGCGGTGGCGCTTGGGCTAATGTTGTCGGCCCATCCCGCGCAATCGTTCTCGATTCCCATTCCCGAAGTGCAGCAAGACGTTGGACGGGCAGACGTTAAACTCGTTCCAGGAGATAAGCTGCTGGCGCTGAACTCCGCCGGGGGCACCGGCATCATCGACCCCGGCCTGATGACGGCGGTGGCGAAACAGGCGCGCAAGAAGGTTCGCGAGATCCAGTGCCTGGCGACGGCGATGTACTTTGAGGCCCGCGGCGAACCGGCCCGAGGACAGTTTATCGTCGGGCGGGTCATCCTCAACCGCGTGGCGAGCCGCTTTTACCCCGATGAGATCTGCCAGGTGGTGTATCAGAACGCCCACATGAAGAACCGCTGTCAGTTCTCCTTTGCCTGCGATGGCCAACCCAACCGGGTGCGCGAGACAGAGGTCTGGGAGCAGATCAAGCGGCGGGCCCGATTTCTCGTGGAGTGCGACGACACATGCTCGCTCGCCGCGCTGGGCCGCTCAGAACTGTGGACGTCCACCCACTATCATGCCGATTACGTCAATCCGAACTGGGCCAGCAAACTGCAGCGCACCGGCCAGATCGGGCGGCATATCTTCTACTATACCAGCACCATGTAGGGTGCCTGGCCGCTGAAGCCGGGCCTGGCTTCTCGACAGCGCGCGCCAGGTTGCGCTATGCGGGCGGCCATGACCGATGGGGACGCGCCAGACTTCGCCAAGCGCATCAGGGAGCATGCGGCCAAGCCCAGTCCGCGGCGCTTCTACAAGACCGTAGCCGTCATCCAGGAGCCTGGCGGCTTCGGCATCGCCCTTGATCGGCGACCGTTGCGCACACCGGCACGAGCCCCGCTGACCGTGCCGAACCGCAGGCTTGCCGACGCCGTGGCCGAAGAATGGACGGGGCAGGGCGAGCATATCGTCCCCGCCACCATGGTTCTAACCAAGCTGGCCAACACCGCCATCGACCGGATTGCCGGTCGCGACCACGCCGTGGCGGCCGACATCGTCGCCTACGCCGGCTGCGATCTGTTGTGCTATCGCGCTGAAGGTCCCGAACGGCTGGTGGCGCGCCAGGCTGCCGCCTGGGATCCGCCTCTCGCCTGGGCGGCGCGGCGGCTGGGCAGCCCCTTCGTGTGCGTCACCGGCGTCGTCCACCACCCCCAGCCGGATGGCGCGCTCGATGCCTTGAGGCGCGAGCTGGAGCGCCAGGGGCCGTTCCGGCTCGCCGCGCTGCACACCATCACCACCCTGACCGGATCAGCCCTCCTGGCGCTCGGCTTGCTTGAAGGCGCGATATCGCCCGCAGTCGCATGGACGGCCGCCCATGTGGACGAGGATTGGCAGATCGAGCAATGGGGCGGCGATCTCGAGGCGGCAGCCCGCCGCGCCGCTCGCCGGCGCGAGTTTGACTGCGCGGTGCGGCTGCTTGAACTCATGGCGCAGTGAAGGGACGGCAGATTTTTCAGCTGTCCTCTACGCCGGCAGGCCTGCGGCCAACAGCGCCTCGCGATGATGTTCGGCATCCTCGGCAATCTTGTAGTGCAGGGTCGCCAAATAGCCCTCCACGGTGAACTGGGAATCCCTTGCCAGCACGTCGTGGGCAAACGTCCGGGCCGTATCCATCTCGCCAAGCTGGGCGTGACAGGCCGCCAGGAAGGCCAGGTGCATATGGTCCGGCTTGGAGATGTGGCGGAACGCATCGATGGCCGCGCGATAGCCTCTGGCCACAAAAAACGCCCGGCCGAGATGGTTCCAGAAGCGCTCGGGATGATGCGGGTTGAGCCGCATGGCCTTGCCGATCCACTCGACCCCTTCCTCTGGCCGGCCGATCCAGGTGAGAAGCTCTCCCTGCTGCACCACCAGAAGGTCGTAGTTGGGATTGAGAGCAAGTCCCTTTTCCTGATGGTACATGGCCAGATCGTGCTCGCCGCGATTGAGGCGCACCGCGGCCAGGATGCGATGCACGTCGGCGTCGCGGTCATCCAGGCTCAGGGCCACGTCGAGGTCGGTCATGACCGCGTCCCATGTCGCATCGCGGTCGGCGCACCAGTTATGCAGCCAAGCCTGGCCGTGAATGCAGGCCCGCCACGCATAAGCGTGGGCATAGTTGGGATCGAGGGCGATGGCCCGGTTGATCACCACATCCGCCCTTTCGTTGTCTTCGCGCGTCGAGCGGTGATGCAGGACCTTGGCGGCGAGCACGCATTCGTAGGCTGCCATGTTCTCGGTGGGCTTGCGGACCACGCGCTCTTGCGCCACCGCCTCAAGCCGGCCCGGCAGGGTGGCCACGATGGACGCCGTGACCTCGTCCTGAATGGCGAAGATGTCCTCAAGCTGGCGATCGAAGCGTTCGGCCCACACGTGCCGGTCGGTCTCAGCATCGATGAGCTGGACTGTGATGCGCACCCGGTTGCCGGCCTTGCGCACGCTGCCCTCGACGACATACTGAACCTTGAGCGCCCTTGCCACTTCCTGGATGTTCACCGGCTTGTTCTTGTAGACAAACGTCGAATTGCGCGAGATCACCAAGAGGTCGCGGAACCGGGACAGTTCGGTGGTGATGTCTTCGGTCAGCCCGTCGGCGAAAAACTCCTGCTCGGGATCGCCGCTCATGTTGACCAGCGGCAGCACCGCGATGGAAGGCGTGTCGCCAACCGGTTCGGTGGTTTCCACGACCTTCGCCTGGGCTGGCTTGATCAACTGCCCCCAGTGCAGCCGATAGATCGGGATCGGCCGCTCGATGTTTTTTAGCTTGGGCTCGCCGAGGGTCTCGAAGGCAATCTCGAGCTTGCTGCCGAGCTGCTCATAGACGGCGCGGGTGACACAGATGCCACCCGGTTCGGCAAGCTCCTGAACGCGCGTCGCGATGTTCACGCCGTCGCCGAACACGTCTCCGTCCTCGATGATGACGTCGCCGAGATTGAGCCCGAAGCGGAACAGGATCTGGCGGTCGGACGGCACGTCGGCATTGCGCCTGGACATCCGCTGCTGGATCTCGATGGCGCAGTGGGCAGCATCGACGAGACTGGGGAACTCGACCAGCATGCCGTCGCCGGTGGTCTTGATGATGCGGCCGCCATTTCTGGCGATCGCCGGGTCGATCAGCTCGACGCGATGCGCCTTGAGTCGGGCCAGGGTCCCGGCCTCGTCAAGCTCCATCAATCGGCTGTAACCCACCATGTCGCCAGCGAGAATCGCCATCAATCTGCGCTGGACACTGACCTCGTTCATGCCTCACCCGTGCGGGGCGTGGAGACGATATGACTGCTTTGGCGCAAGACTGTCTTCGCCGCAGTCGCATTCCAGTCCCGACTCGCGGCCCAAGATAGTGTCCGCCGCTGCCGCATGGAAGCCTCCCATGCAACATAGGTGTGCCGTTGGATGCGTCAAGCGTCCGTCAGGCGGGCTGGCTGCATTGGCCACCGCCGAGCCGCCTGTGAACTGCCATGTCCTTCGGCCCCTTGGGGCAGGAAAAGGACGCCATCCGCTCAATTTGGTTGCTTCTGGGGATTTCTTTTGGCATTTTCCGGCGCGAATTTCCGGGGAAGTGGAGCGCTGAAGCGCTGGTGGCCTCGATCAGGCGCCGCGGCCATGTCATCCGCCCTGAGGTCGAAGACTGTGCGGGGAAATCCATGATCGCAATATTGTGGCCTATCATTGCCTGCGGGCTGTTGTCGGTTGTCTACGGGGCGTGGGCGACGCGCCAGCTCATGGCGGCGGACGCCGGCACCGAGCGCATGCAGGAGATCGCCACTGCCATCCGAGAGGGGGCGCAAGCCTATCTCAAGCGGCAGTACACGACCATCGCCGGGGTCGGCGTCGTCATCTTCTTTCTGGGCTGGTTTCTGCTCGGCATCCTGCCGGCGATCGGCTTTCTGATCGGCGCGGTTCTGTCGGGTGCTGCCGGCTTTATCGGCATGAACGTGTCGGTGCGTGCCAATGTGCGCACCGCGCAAGCCGCCACCAAGTCGCTGGCCGACGGCCTGGCCATTGCCTTCAGCGCCGGCGCAGTCACCGGCCTTCTGGTCGCCGGACTGGCGCTTCTGGGCGTGTCTGTCTATTTCGGCATCCTGACCGCCTTCATGGGCTATGCCCCGACCAGCCGCACGGTGATCGATGCCCTGGTGGCGCTCGGCTTCGGCGCCTCGCTGATCTCGATCTTTGCCCGTCTCGGCGGCGGCATCTTCACCAAGGGTGCCGATGTCGGCGGCGACATGGTGGGCAAGGTCGAGGCCGGCATTCCCGAAGACGACCCGCGCAATCCGGCCACCATCGCCGACAACGTCGGTGACAATGTCGGCGACTGCGCCGGCATGGCGGCCGACCTGTTCGAGACCTACGTCGTCACGGTGGTCGCCACCATGGTGCTCGGCGCCATCATTTTCGCCACCGCCGAGCTCAAGCTGACATCGATGATCTATCCTCTGGCGATCGGCGCGGTGTGCGTGCTGGCCTCGATCGCCGGCACCTTCTTCGTCAAGCTCGGGCCGTCCAACTCCATCATGGGCGCTCTTTACCGAGGCTTCATCGCCACCGCCGTCCTGTCGCTTATCGGGCTGTTTCCGGTCACCTGGCTGATCTGGGGGTCGATGTTCACCCCCATTGGAGTGGGGGCGCAAGGGTTCACGGGCTTTGCGCTGTTCCTGTGCGGCATCGTCGGGCTGGTGGTGACCGGCCTCATCATCTGGATCAC
>CAYWVA010000174.1:0-5630 GCA_964461545.1 uncultured Rhizobiaceae bacterium
GCCAAGCTGCAGGAATACACCATCAATCTCTACAAGGAGATCGAGGAGGTTTCGGGCCAGCCGACGGGGGTGCATCTGACCGGCGGCGTCATGCTGGTGTCCGACAAGGAGCGCTGGGACTGGCTCAAGATGGCGCACGCCCGCAACCGCTATCTCGGCGTGGCGACCGAGCTCATTTCGGTGGCCGAGGCCAAGAAGAGCTTTCCGATCCTCGACGAGACCCAGTTCATCGGCGCCATGTGGCACCCGCTCGAAGGCCACCTCGACCCATCCGGGACCACCCATGCCTACGCCAAGGCGGCGCGCACGCACGGTGCTGAGATCGTGCGCAAGACCCGCGTCACCGACATGCACCAGCTCCCCGACGGCGCCTGGCAGGTGATGACCGAGCACGGTACGGTGACCGCCGAGCACGTGGTCAATGCCGGCGGCCTGTGGGGCCGCGAGGTCGGGCGCATGGTAGGGCTGGAGCTCCCGGTCCTCTCCATGGCGCACCAGTATCTTATCACCGAAGAAGTGCCAGAGGTGGTTGCCTTCAATAAGGAGACGGGCCGCGAGCTCGTGCACTGCATCGACTTCGACGGTGAACTCTACATGCGCCAGGAAGGCACCGGCATGCTGGTCGGCACCTATGAGCCCGACGGGGTGCCGTGGTCGCCCAAGGTGGCGCCATGGGACTTCTCCACCGAACTGCTCCCCCCCGACCTCGACAAGATCGCCGGCAATCTGGAGCGCGCCTTTCGCCATCACCCGGCGCTCGCCAACGCCGGCATCAAGAATATCATCCACGGCCCCTTCGCCTTCGGGCCGGACGGCAACCCGCTGATCGGCCCCATCCGCGGCCTTGCCAACTACTGGGTGGCGGTGGGCGTCATGGCCGGGTTCAGCCAGGCCGGCGGGGTGGGCCTGGCGCTTGCCAACTGGATGGTCGACGGTGATCCGGGCTTTGACGTGTGGGCCATGGATGTCGCCCGCTACGGCTCATGGGCCAACATGGCTTATACCGACCGCAAGGTGCGCGAGAACTATGGCCGGCGCTTCCGCATCACCTTTCCCAACGAAGAGCTTCCTGCCGCCCGGCCGCTGCGCACCACACCACTCTACGACCGCTTCAAGGCCATGGGCGCCTGCTTCGGGGCAAGCTTCGGGCTCGAACAGGCGCTATGGTTTGCGCCGCCCGGCGAGACGGCGGTCGAGGACGTGACTTTTCGGCGCTCCAACGCCTTTCCCGTCGTGGCCGACGAATGCCGCGCCGTGCGCTCAAGCGTCGGCCTCATCGAAATCTCCGGCTATGCCAAATACGAGGTCTCAGGTGCCGGCGCCGAATCCTGGCTGTCTGAGCTCCTCGCCAACCGTATGCCTGAGACGGGCCGCATCGTGCTCACCCCGATGCTCAATTATCAAGGCAAGCTCATCGGCGATTTCACCGTCGCCAAGGCCGACGACGATCGCTTCTATATCTTCGGCTCAGGCGTTGCCGAGGAATATCACATGCGCTGGTTCGACTCCCACCTGCCCAACAGCGGTTCCAAGAATGGCGTTGCCGTCAGGCCGCTGACCAGTGAGCTGTGCGGGCTGTCGATTGCCGGCCCCAATGCCCAGGCCCTGCTCGCCAAGTTGGCCGACGCCGACGTCTCGACCAGCGCCATGCCGTTTCTGTCGTTCCGGGAGATGGACTTGGGGCTCGTGCCGGCCAAGGTCGGCCGCATCAGCTTCACCGGCGACCTCGGCTATGAGATCTGGTGCCGGTCCGACTATCTCCTCACGCTACACACGCTGGTGACACAAGCCGGGGAGGAGTTCGACCTCAAGCCCTTCGGCGGCCGGGCGCTCATGTCGCTCAGGCTCGAGAAGAACTGGGGCACCTGGGCGCGCGAATACCGGCCCATTTACGGCCCCTATGAGGCCGGGCTCGGACGCTTCGTCAGCGTCAAGAAAAACCGCTTCATTGGCCGCGATGCGGCCCTTGCCGAGAACGAGACCGGCGCTGAGCGCCAGCTCGTCGCCTTCACCGTCGATGGCGGCGACATCGACGTGATCGGCGATGAGCCCATCTGGCACGATGACACGGTGGTGGGCTGGATCACCTCGGGCGGCTATGCCCACTGGGCGCAAGCCTCCGTTGCCATGGGTTATGTGCCGCGCGAGATATCGCTGCTCGAGGACGGCTACGAGATCGAGATCATCGGCACCCGCTACCCGGCCCGCATCCAGCGCCAGCCCTTGTTCGATCCGCAGGGCGACCGCATGCGCAACTAAGCCCGAACCCCTTTCATGTCATTCTCCGGCGCGCCGAAGGCCGGGCCATGACAGCGGTAAAGTGTCATTCAAATATCATCATCACCAAGGACGATGCCATGGCGGAGATCTTCAAGGACGCGCGCAAAAGAGAATACCTCAACTCCGAAGGCGCCGATAAGCCGCTCAAGAGCCCCATCCCGCCTGACACCCTCAAGCGTGCGCGGGCCTACCGCAAGGGCCGCATCGTTGCGCAACTTGTCGCTCACGACTGCGCGGCGATCCTGCTCTACGATCCGGTAAACATCCGCTATGCCCTCGACGTCTCCAATATGCAGCTGTGGATGACGCACAACGCCTCGCATTACGCCATGGTGTGCGCCGACGGTCATGCCATCGACTTCGAATATGGCGGGGCGGAACATCTGGGGCACAATTTTGAGACCATCGACGAGGTGCGCCGCGCCACCACCTGGTTCTACTTCGCCGCTGGCAGTCGCATGTCCGAACGTCTCGACGCCTGGGCCGACGAAATTGCCGATGTGCTGCGCGAGCGCGGGCGAGGCAACATGCGGCTCGCCGTCGACAAGATGGAGCCTTCAGGCGTCGATGCCCTGCGCCGGCGCGGCATTACCATCGTTGAAGGCCAGGAGCTCACCGAGCACGCGCGCTCGATCAAGAGTGCGGAGGAACTCGAGCTCATGAAATGGACCATCCGGGTCTGCGAGGCCGGCATGGCGCGCATGTACGAGCACTCGCTGCCCGGCAGGACCGAGCAGGAGATCTGGGCCGAGCTCCACTTCGAGAACATCCGCTCAGGTGGTGAGTGGCTGGAAACCCGGCTGCTCGCTGCCGGCCCGCGCACCAACCCGTGGTTCCAGGAGTGCTCCGATTATGTGTGCCAGGAAGGCGACATGCTCGCCTTCGATACCGACATGATCGGCCCTTACGGCTATTGCGCCGACCTGTCGCGGTCGTGGACCATCGGACACGTGCGCATGTCCAACAAGCAACGCGAGCTTTATTCGGCAGCCCTGGACCAGATCAACCACAATCTCGGACTGCTCAAGGCCGGCCTGACCTCAAGCGAGTTCAACGAACGGTCGTGGCCGATCCCGGAACAATATGTTGCCAACCGCTATTCGTGCGCCATGCACGGCGTCGGCATGGCCGACGAATATCCCAGCGTGAAGCTGCGTCCCGACTTCGGCCGGGCCTATGAAACGCTCTTTGAGGAGAACATGGTGCTGTGTGTGGAAAGTTTGATCGGCGAGCCGGGCGGGCGCGAATCGATCAAGCTCGAAACCCAGGTGGTGATCACCGCCAACGGTGCGGAGCGACTCGACAGTTTCCCGTGGGAGACGGTGTGATCCGAGAGTCGTTTGTGTTGGGCCGGGATATGTGAAATGTTCCGCCATTACCGACTGCATTTGTGCCGGTCGCAGGCGAAACCGAAAACATAACCAAAGTAACGTTTCATCCACTCTTGATCAGCTATGAAATTGTGCTAAGAGTATTGATTCGACGAACATCAGGAAGGGCAGATGGCGAAGAAACCAGAGACTTTCAAATCCTTTATGAACCGCGAGCGCAACCGCCTTACCAAAGCGCGTGACGCTGCTCTCAGCCGCAAGAGTGATCTCGATCGGGACCTGAGCGAGATTGAATCCGAGCTGTCCGCTATCCTGGCTTACGAGCAGGCCAAGAAGGGCAAGGTATCCAAAGTCGCACGGCGCGGCCGCCGTCCCTCGGCCAAGGCGGGCAAGGCGGGCAAGCGGGCTCCGCGTGGCGAGAAGAGGCGCGCCGTTCTCGAACTTATCCAGAAATCCAACGGCCTCACCCGTGGTGAGATCCTTGCCACTTTGGGCGTGAAGGGAGACAAGTCCGCCGAGCAGTCGGTTTCGAATGCCCTTACGGCGCTGAAGAAGCAGAGCCTGGTCACTTCCAAGGACCGCAAATACGTCGCGCCCTGAAAGCGATTAAGCACGCCGGCGCGGCGCCGGTCAGCCCGGCCAGGCAAAGGTCTGGGCCGCCCGCACGAAAGCTGCAAGCGCCGGGCTGAACGGCCGTCCAGGGACGCTGGCCAGCGATATCGTCCGGCTCACCTCCGGGCCGACCAGCGCCCGCTGGATCAGTCCGGGCAGCGTCACCGAATATTCCGGCATGAACGCAAAGCCGATGCGGGCCAGAACCATCGCCTGCACCCAGTCTTCGCGCTCGGAGCGAAACCGGGCGTAGAGCTCGACATTTTTCTTCTGGCACACCGCCGTCACCATTTCGCGCATCTCGCAGGCCAGCCGGTCCACATAGGGTTCTCCCGACAGATCCGAAAGCTCGATCACGTTCTGCCTGGCGAGGCGATGATCCGGCGGCAGGATGACCAAATAGCGCTCGCTGTAAAGATCGAGCGCATGGAAGCTCCCGCCAAGGCCCTCCATCGGGTTCAGGACCGCAACGTCGAGATCCCCGCCATTCAACTTCTCCTTGAGATCGGCGATATCGGATTCGCTGACCGCCACCTCGACGCCTTCATGATCCTTCTGGAACTGCGCCAGGAAGCGACAGAACCGGACGTGGCCGACAGTCGACATGATGCCGATCCGGATGGGGACGCGGATCAGCAGGCGGAAGTTTTCTGCCAGCGACTTTGTGACCTGGGCCTCCTCCAGGATGTTGTTGAGGTGAGGCAACAGCGAACGGCCGAAATCGCTCAACAGCATGCGCTTGCCCTCGCGGTGGAACAGCGGCCCGCCGAGTTCGGTCTCAAGACCTTTGATGGCCTTGGTCAGCGCCGGCTGGGACACGTTGCACTCGCCAGCCGCCTTGGTGAAGTTCAAGGTCCGGGCAGCGGTAAGCACATATCTGATCTGATGCATCTCCATGGCGGTCTCCCTGGCTGTTGCCATTGTAGACCCGTCAATCATAACCTGGGGAAATCGATCGATGAACAATCGATAGTGGCCCGCCCGGCCGATCAGGTGTTTGCTTGTGCCATCGTCGCATGCCAGAGGAGCGCAACATGACAGTCTACATGGTGGAACGGAACCTCAAGGGGATCAGCATGGATCAGTTGGCCGGGGCGCAGAAGGCGGCCATCGGCAAGGCCGCCGAGATGACGGCGGACGGCACAAGCATCCGCTACATCCGATCGACCTTCGCGCCCGAAGACGGCACATGCCTGTGTCTGTTCGAAGCCGGCGACCAGGGGCAAGTGAAGCGCCTGAACGAGGAGGCCGGGCTGCCCTTCAACCGCATCGTGGAGGCGCTCGACCTTACGCCGTGAGCCGACCGGCCCCACCCGATCGGACCCGGCTCACCTTGGCCGGGTTCGTCTTTAGAGCACTTCCCGATCGGTTTGTACCGAGTACCCATTTCGTCATGCCAGCGTAGGC
>CAYWVA010000175.1:0-5605 GCA_964461545.1 uncultured Rhizobiaceae bacterium
CGATATTGAAACGCCGAACCGCCTCCTGCAACACGCGATCGGCATGGGTCACCCTTTCGTGCTGGTGCAGATGCTCGAGCCACGAGGCGACCCGGAAGGTCTCCAGGAAACGTTCGCTGTCCGCCGCGTCCTCCACAGTATTCCAGTCAAAGGCGCCGTCGCGCCGCCGAGAGCTCATACAAGGCCGTGAGAAAGGCGGGTCGGTCGGTGGCGGCAACGCGGTACTCGACAGTTACGGTTTGCGAAATGATCGGCAAACGCTCGTCGGGTGGGGCTGGATTTGCCGAGTCAATCCAATGCCATCCCGCCCTATCCGCCAGACGCGATAAAGCCGGGGTTGTCGAAGCCGCGCGCCTGCTTTCCGTAGGTCAAGGGCCCGCCGTCTTCGGTCGCCACCCGGCCGCCGGCAGCGGCAAGTACCGCATGTCCGGCTGCGGTATCCCACTCCATGGTGCGCCCGAAGCGCGGATAAAGGTCGGCCTCGCCGGCCGCCAGCAGGCAAAATTTGAGCGACGACCCGGCCGAGACAAGCTCGCCAACATCGATGGTCGAGAGCCAGCTGTCGGTGCGCGAATCGCGGTGGGAACGACTGGCCACCACCTTGACCCCCTGTGGCGGCCGACGGCGGACATGGATCGGGCGCCAACCGATAGCCGACGGCGTATCATCAATGTTCAAGCGACCCTCGGCCGCGCCGCGCCCGCGCTCGCCCCAGAACAGCCGAGCGAGCGCCGGGGCGTAGACGACCCCGGCCACCGGCTCTCCATGCTCGACCAGCGCGATGTTGATGGTGAACTCGCCGTTGCGCGACAAAAACTCCTTGGTCCCATCGAGCGGATCGACAAGGAAGAAGCGCTCCGCCGTCCTTGAGACCGCGCCGCCTGCCGCGGCTTCTTCCGAGATCACCGGGATGCCGGGCGCGAGGCGCTCAAGCCCTGCCAAAATCACCTCTTCGGAGGCGACGTCGGCGTCGGTGACGGGCGTCAGATCCTCTTTGACCCGATGGACGACATCCTTCTGATAGACCGCCATGACCGCCTGACCCGCCTGGTGGGCAAGCCCGATCAGCTGGTGCATCAATGGCGATGGCGCAATCGTTGCCAAACGGTTCCCCTTTGCGGCCTGGGCAGGGCTGCATTTGCACCCCCATGGTGCGGTCCGTCAACGTCTGCCTCAGCCGCTTGGCATCAGGTGGGGCGTCGGGGTACCCTTGGCAGGCGATTCGGGGACCAGGGGGAATGATGAACGGACTTAGCGATCTCGAACTCGCAGCACTGCTGTGCAGCCGCGTCTGCCATGACGTGATCTCGCCGGTGGGCGCCATTGTCAACGGGCTGGAAATTCTCGCCGACGAGGAAGACGAGGAGATGCGCCAGATGGCGTTCGACCTGGTTCGCCGATCGGCCGACCAGGCTTCGGCCAAGCTGCAGTTCTGCCGGGTGGCCTTCGGCGCGGCGGGCGCGGCGGGCTCCAGCCTCGACCTCGGCGAGGCGGGCGAGATTGCGCGCCTGTTCGTCGGCGAGGACAAGACGAAGCTCGAGTGGGCGATGCCGCACGAAGCCCGTGCCAAGGGCGAGGTCAAACTGGTGCTCAACCTAATGTTGATGGCCATGACGACCGTCCCGCGCGGCGGCACCGTGACGGTGGGCGTCGACGGCAATCGGCTGGTGGTGCGGGCGACGGGCGAGGGGGCGAAGCTGCCGCATGCCTCAGCCCGCGTGCTGGCCGGAGACACCGAACCGGGCGACATCGATGCCCGCCTGGTGCAGGTGTACTATGCCATGCGGCTCGCCGAGCAGGTGGGCTACCTTATCGACACCCAGGCCGGCTCAGACGCTGTGATGATCACCGCCGCAGCCAAAACAGGCGGCTGAACGCACTCGCCCGTTGGTTCAGGCGGTATCGCGCATGCCGTCGACGGACTCGCGCAGCACATAGCCGCGACCCCAAACGGTCTCGATGAAGTTCTGGCCGCCAGCGGCAGACGCCAGCTTCTTGCGCAGCTTGCAGATGAACACGTCGATGATCTTGAGCTCCGGCTCGTCCATGCCGCCATAAAGGTGATTGAGGAACATCTCCTTGGTCAGCGTCGTGCCCTTGCGCAAGCTGAGGAGCTCCAGCATCTGGTACTCCTTGCCAGTGAGATGGACCCGCTGGCCGCCGACCTCGACGGTCTTGGTGTCGAGGTTGACCGAAAGCTCGCCGGTCGAGATGATCGATTGGGCATGGCCCTTGGAGCGGCGCACCACCGCCTGGATGCGCGCCACCAGTTCGTCCTTGTGGAACGGCTTGGTCATATAGTCGTCGGCGCCGAACCCCAGTCCCTTGACCTTGTCCTCGATGCCGGCAAGCCCGGACAGGATGAGGATCGGCGTGGTGACCTTGCTGACCCGCAATGTCTTCAACACCTCAAAGCCGCTCATGTCGGGGAGATTGAGATCGAGCAGGATGATGTCGTAGTCGTAAAGCTTGCCGAGATCGACGCCCTCCTCCCCGAGATCAGTGGTGTAGACGTTGAAACCCTCCGACTTCAGCATCAGCTCGATGCTTTGGGCGGTGGCGGAATCATCCTCGATCAGCAGAACTCTCATGCTAACCCCTCTTAACCTGCCCCCGCTGGCGGATCGCCTACCGCGTACGCACGTCGAAACAACCGGCCGAAATCGTGGGCCTCAAGTCGAAAACCATACGCGCTCAAAGGTTAACAAAACATAATCCAATCAAGGGGCTTTGCTGCGAACTGCGCGCGATGCCTTAGCGTGTCACCGATTTGACACCAACCCCACGGCAGTGACGCCCGTACCCGATCCCCGCCAGGAGCACGCCACAAGGACACATCTTCGATCATTTACCCGACCTTAAATGAAGGCAGGGATCATGGGCGCCGCGCCAAGCTATAGACGCTAGGTGATTCGGGGCTCCCTGAGAAGGGTGATACGGGGGCCGCCGGCGGCCGACTTCGGTCAGGGACGCCCGAAAACGAGGCAAAGCATGCGTTCGAAGGATACGATGTTGAGGCTGCAGCGGTTCAAGTTCGAGGAACATCGCCGGCAAGTCTCGGAAATCGAGTCGATGATCGCCGAGTTCCAGCGCAAGCACGACGAGCTCGATCAGCAGGTGCAGATCGAGGAGGCGCGCACCGGGGTGTGCGACCCCAGCCACTTCAACTATTCGCTTACCGCCAAGTCGATCCGCAACCGGCGCGACAACCTCGTCAAGTCGATTGCCGATCTGAACCAGCAGTGCCAAGAGGCAAAGGCACGGCTGGAAGAATCAACGAGCGAGCTGCACAAGGCCCAAGCCCTGGCCAGCAAGGGCGGCGGGGGAGCCGACCCGGCCGATGAGGCGGTGATCAGTCAGCCGCTGACCCTGCCCTGAAGCCGCCACGGCCTCGCTTGACTTCCGCACCTGCCGGTTTAGTCTAGCCTCCAACGTGCTTTGATCCGCGCGGGAGAGACCGGGTTTTGCGCCCGGCGCCGAAGGAGCAACCGCCCCGGAAACTCTCAGGCAAAAGGACCGCCGGATCCCGACACTCTGGAGAGTAGCGCTCAACCGCTCACCGAAGGGGGTAAGCTCCGGTTCAAGGGAGCGAAATCTCTCAGGTTCGCCGACAGAGGGGGCAGGTCCGGCAGCGTCCGGATCGCCCGCATGTCGTAAACCAGTGAGGGAGCCTGCATTGGCCGATCAAGCCCAAGCCCAGAGTCAAGACCACAGTCTCGAGCGCACGCCTCTGTACGGCCTACACCAGCAACTCCAGGCCCGCCTGGTGCCGTTTGCCGGCTACGAAATGCCGGTGCAGTTTCCCACCGGCATCGTCGCGGAGCATCTGCATACGCGCATCGCAGCGGGCCTGTTCGACGTCTCCCACATGGGCCAGGCGGTGATCGTGGGCGGCGACCATACAAGCGTCGCGCAAGCGATCGAACGGCTGGTCCCGGCCGATATCGCGAGCCTCGAGCCCGGCCAGATGCGCTACAGCCAGCTCACCAACGCCGGCGGCGGCATCATCGACGATCTCATGATCACCCGGCCGGCCGGTGAGCATGAGGACGGCAGGCTCATGGTGGTGGTCAACGCCTCGCGCAAGGCCGTCGACTATGACTGGCTGCGCCACAACCTTCCGCCCGACATCGGCTTCGAGCCGGTCGAGGATCGGGCGCTCATCGCCGTGCAGGGACCCGAGGCCGCCGCGGTGATGGCGCGCCATTGCGTGGCCGCGGTGAAGCTCGCTTTCATGACGGCGGCGCCAGCCGCCTTCGACGGCATCGAGTGCCTGGTATCGCGCTCCGGCTATACCGGCGAGGACGGCTTCGAGATCTCGGTTCCGCAGTCCCAGGCGATCGAACTCGTTGAAGCGCTGCTGGCCGAGCCCGAGGTCAAGCCCATCGGCCTGGGGGCCCGCGACTCGCTCAGGCTCGAGGCCGGCTTGTGCCTGTACGGCCACGACATCGACGAGGCCACAAGCCCGGTGGAAGCCGGCCTTGCCTGGTCGATCGGCAAGCGGCGGCGCAGCGAGGGCGGGTTTTGCGGAGCCGAGCGCATCCTCGGCGAATTGGCCAACGGCCCGGCGCGAAAGCGGGTCGGGATCAGGCCGGAGGGCCGCGCTCCAGCGCGCGAGGGCGCCGCCATCCAGGCCGAGGACGGCACCGGCCTCGGGACGGTGACGTCGGGCGGCTTCGGGCCATCGGTTGGCGCTCCCGTCGCCATGGGCTATGTCACGCCCGAGGCCGCCAGGGTCGACACAGCCCTTGTCCTGATCGTGCGCGGCAAGCCCCTTCCGGCCCGGGTGGCGAAGCTGCCATTTGTGGCGCACCGCTACTACCGGTGAGCGGGAAATCGAGCGGAGGATTTTCGAATGAGCAACATACGCTACTCCAAGGAGCACGAGTGGGTGCGGCTCGACGGCAAGGTCGCCACCATCGGCATCTCCAACTACGCCCAGGAGCAGTTGGGCGACGTGGTTTTCGTCGAGCTGCCCGACATCGGCAAGAAGCTGGCCAAGGGCGAGGAGGCCGCGGTGGTCGAATCGGTGAAGGCGGCCAGCGAAGTCTATGCTCCGATGTCGGGCAAGGTCATCGAGGTCAACGAGGCGCTCGACGGCGAGCCGGCCAAGGTCAACGCCGACCCAGAAGGCGAAGCCTGGTTCCTGAAGCTCAAGGTGGAAGACGACAGTGAGTTCGATGAGCTGATGGATGAGCTCGAGTACAAGGAATTCTTGGAAGAAGAACAGTGAGCGGACACAGGACATGACCGGTAAACGCCTGCGCCTGACCGAGCTGCAATCGGGGGCCAATTTCATTCCCCGTCATATCGGGCCGCGCCAGCACGAGATCGACGAGATGCTCGAGGTGGTGGGCGCGACTTCGCTTGACGATCTCATCGACAAGGTGGTGCCGAAGGCGATCCGCCAGGCCCGGCCGCTCGATCTCCCGGAATCGCTGAGCGAACGCAACACGCTGTCGGACTTGCGACAGATGGCCGGGCGCAACCAGGTTTTCACCTCGATGATCGGCATGGGCTATTACGGCTGCGTGACGCCCAAGGTGATCTTGCGCAACGTGCTGGAGAACCCGGGCTGGTATACCGCCTATACCCCCTACCAGGC
>CAYWVA010000176.1:0-5604 GCA_964461545.1 uncultured Rhizobiaceae bacterium
TGCGGTTGACGATCGTAAAGTGGTCCTTGTCGATATGGGCGATGCGGCCGCACGCAATTGTGCAGCCGAAACAGGCCTTGTTGGTAATCAGGTTGCGATGGCCGTTGGGCCGAACCTCGACCATCGCCGTGGTGTTGATCTTGTCGACGCCCTCGAATTGGACGTCGTGAAAATTGCGGGTCGGGAGGCCGCCGAAGTTCTGCATGACATCGATCATGGCGTTGGTGCCGAGCTCGGTGAGCTCCTTGCGCCCGGCGTTTTCAGCGAGCTTCTGGTTGGTGCGCCGCACGGCTCGCATGAAGGCCTGCGGGTCCTCGACGCTGACGCCGCGCGAGCCGCGCACCGCCACCGCCTTGAGGTTCTTCGAACCCATGACCGCGCCGACGCCGGAGCGGCCGGCGGCCCGATGCAGGTCGTTGACGATGCAGGCATAGCGCACCCCGCGCTCGCCGGCGACGCCGATCGAAGCGACCTTCATCTGCGGCTCCTGGTGGTGCGACTTCAGCCACTCTTCGGTATTCCACACCGTGGTGCCCCAAATGTCGTCGGCGGGCAGGATTTCGACGGTCTCGTTGACGATCTTGAGGTAGACCGGTCGCTCGGCCCGGCCATGGACGATGAGCAGGTCATAGCCGGCGAACTTGAGCTCGGCGCCGAACTTGCCGCCGGAATTGGAACACGCGATGGCCCCGGTGAGCGGGCCCTTGGTGACCACGACATAGCGGCCGGAGGTCGATGCCATGGTGCCGGTGAGGGGCCCGGTAGCGAAAATCAGGACGTTGTCGGGCGATAGTGCGTCGGCCTTGGGGTCCATGTTTTCCCACAGGTACTTGGTCGCCAGGCCGCGCGCCCCGGCGAACTCGAAGGCCCAGTCCATGTTCAAGGGCTCGATCGTGTGGGTGCCGCGGGTGAGATCGACTCGAAGGATCTTGCGTTGCCAAGCCATGTTCTGTCCCCGATTCCTTGACGCTCAGGCCGGCCGGCCGTGGCCGGCTATCGCCGACGCCTGCATCCGCTCATAGCCTGTCCAGTTTGCGTCGACATAGGTGATGGCGCCGGTCGGGCAGGCCTTGGCGCAGGCCGGATCGCCACCGCACAAATCGCATTTGATGACCTTGGCGGTATCTTCGTTGTAGTTCACGGTGCCGAACGGACAGGCAATCGTGCACACCTTGCAGCCGACGCAGATGCTTTCGGCGACTTCGACGGCATTGGTGAGCGGGTTGCGGGCAAGCGCCTCTACGGGGCAGGCGTGCAGACACCAGGCTTCGGCGCATTGGGTGCAGGTGTAGGGAATGGCGCGCGCGCCATGCTCGAACTCGAAGATCTTGATGCGCGATTTTGCCGGGTTGAACACGCCTTCTTTTTCAAACGAGCAGGCGAGTTCGCACTGCAGGCAACTCGTACATTTCACAGGATCGATCAGGAGCGCCTTATGCATCGCTTAGCTTCCCTCGCTTCGGGCGGCCGCCCAAGCCTGCTGCAACCTGCCGGTTGAGTTGCTCCGATAGTGGCCTCAATGGCGCCTGTAGCGCAAGCCCCGCCAAGGGGTGGACGCCACACTGTCGTCGCTGGACATGGTGCCACCATTCGTGCCATGCCTCCCGCCGGTCGCGATAGCCGCACCTGCGCCTGCCCGCATTGTCGCGACGGCCCAAGGATAGACAATCATGCGTTATGCCTCGATGACCCGCCGGCTCGAAGGGCTGGGAGCAGACAAGTGGGCGGTCCATTTTGCCGCACTTGCAAAGAAGGAGGCCGGCGAAAATGTCGTGATGCTGTCCATCGGCGAGCCGGACTTCGCCCCTCCGCTGGCCGTGGCGGAGGCCGCCAAACGGGCGATCGATGCCGGGCGGGTCAAGTACTCGTCCGGTCGCGGCGAAATGAACGTGCTCAGGGCCATCGCCGACCATTACGCCCGGCGCACCGGGCGTGCCATCTCGACCGACCAGGTGATCTTCCTGCCCGGCACCCAGAGCGCCTTGTTCGCCACCATGATGGCGCTGGCCGAAACCGGCGATGAGGTCATCGTCCCGGAGCCGTTCTATGTCACTTATGACGGCATCGTCGCGGCCACGGGCGCCCGCCAGGTCGCGGTCGCCACCCGGCCCGAAGCGGGCTTCCACCTCAAGGCGGCGGATCTGCGCCAGGCCATGACGCCGCGCACCCGGGTGCTGCTGCTGAACAGCCCGTCCAACCCGTCAGGTGCGGTGCTCAGCGCCGGCGAGATCGCCGAGATCGGCGCGGTGTGCGCTGAGCACGACGTGTGGATCGTGTCGGATGAAGTCTATGACAGCCTGACCTTCGGCAATGTGGCGTTCGCCTCGCCGTTCGACGATCCGCAACTGGCCGAACGGACGGTCGTCGTCTCCTCGCTGTCGAAGTCGCATTCGATGACCGGTTACCGGGCCGGCTGGGCGGTCGGGCCGGCGGAGTTCTCAGCCCGCATGCTGCCCTTTGCCGAGGCCATGTTGTTCGGCTGTCAGCCGTTCATCCAGGATGCCACGGCCTTCGCGCTGTCGAACGAGTTCAAGGAATGCAAGCTCATGCGGGCCGCCCTGGAGCAACGCGGCAGGCGCACCGTGGAGGTTTTGCAGCAAAGTTCGTCGGTGAGGGCCCACATGCCCGAAGGCGGCATGTTTGTGTTTGCAGACGTGCGCCCCACCGGACTGTCCGGCGAGGCCTTCGCGCTTGGCCTGCTGGAAGAGGAAAATGTTGCGATCATGCCGGGCGAAGCCTTCGGCAAAGCCGGTGCCGGCCATGTCCGGATCAGTTTGACAACCTCCCTGGAGGTGCTCGAACCGGCCATCTCGCGCATGGTTTCGTTTGCCGGCCGGCACGCCAAGCAGGATTGAGCGCGACCCAAATTTGTTGTTGCCAGGCCATCTAGTCATGTTATGTTATAACATAACAATCGGAGGGCGCGCATGCATTCATCGATTTGCATCAAGGGCTTTGCCGCTGTCGCCGCGCTGGCTGTTGGGCTGGCCGCCGGACCTGCCATGGCCGACATCAAGGTCGCCGCGACCATCAAGCCGATCCACAGTCTGGTCGCTGCGGTTATGGGAGACACCGGCGAGCCGGCGCTTCTGCTCGACGGCCCGGCCTCGCCCCACGTGACGGCGCTGCGGCCGTCGCAAGCCCGCATCATCGAGAATTCAGATATCGTGTTCGCCGTCGGCGAGGGTTTGGAGGCGTTTCTGAGAAACGTGATGGCGGGCGATGGCGGCAAGAGGATTGTGGAGCTTGCCGAAGCTCCCGGCGTCAAGCTGCTCGCTTATCGCGACGAGGAAGAGCACGGGCACGGGCACGAACGCGATCACGATCATGGGCATGGACATGCCGCACAGCACCACGCGCATGGCGCCGGCGAGCATGATAGCGCCGACGATCATGGGCACGAACACGGCCACGCTGGCGACGACCATGGCCATGAGCACGGCGAAAACGACCCCCACATGTGGCTCGATCCGGACAATGGCAGGGCCATGGCGCGCCACATTGCCGCGGTCTTGAGCGCTGCCGATGCGGCCAATGCGGCGAGCTACGAGGAGAATGCGCGGGCCGTGGTGCGCGACCTGGATACCCTCGAGAAGGACCTGGCCGCCAAATTCGCCGCGGTGAAGGACCGGCCCTTCCTTGTCTTTCACGATGCCTACCAGTATCTCGAGGCGCGCTACGGCCTGAACGGCCAGGGGGCCATCGTCCTCAATCCGGAAACGCCGCCCGGTGCCCGGCGGCTTCAGGAGATCCGCCATCGCATCGACGAAGCAGGCGTAGCATGCGTGTTCAGCGAACCGCAGTTCGAGATCGGCTATGTGAGAACCGTTTTGGAGGGCACCGGCGCCCGAACGGCAGCCCTGGATCCACTGGGGGTGAAAGTGACGCCGGGCCCGGGGGCCTACCGTCAGATGTTGACCGACCTCTCCGACGCCCTCGCAGGCTGCTTGGCGGCTCGCTGAAACGCTTCACCTTTTTGCCTGATTTGCCCCTCATCCTGCAGGCAAGACGTGATTGGTCTATCGCGAGGGGGATTGCCTGCTGATGAGGGCTATGCGCTGTGGCGTTGTTGCATTGACATGCGCGGCGTTCGGTTCGCCGGCGCTGGCGCACCCGCATGCCTGGATCGAGACCCGCTCCGATGTTGTGTTCAACGATGAAGGCCGTATCGTTGCCATCAACATCGAGTGGGACTTCGATCAGGGCTACAGCGAAATGGCCATCGAGGGCCTCGACACGAACGGTGACGGTTACTATTCGGCCGGAGAGCTTCGCCCACTGGCCCGCGAGAACATCATCGCGCTGAAAGATTATGACTATTTCGTCAAGGCGCGCTCCGGCGGAGACCCGGTCACCTATGCAGAAGTGACCCAGTACGGCATGATCTACAGCAGCGGCACTCTCAAGATGCATTTCACCGTGCCGCTGGCCGCGCCGATCGATCCGTTTGCCGCGGAGTTCGTCTATCGGATCTATGATCCAAGCTTTTTCATCGCCATCGACTTTGCAGCAAATAAGCCCCTGGCTATGCTCGGCAACCCGCCCAGCCCTTGCAGAATCGAGCTACGCCCAGCGCCGACCGGCGCCGAGATCGAGACCACGAGGGGTATGCTGGCAGAAAAAGACCAAGAGTGGCAGCCACCGGAGGAGGAGGATTTCGGTTCCATGTTCGCCCAGCCCGTTGCCGTCGTATGCAAGCCAAAGACGGGTACTTGATGCGGGCGGCGCTGCCTCTGGTCCTGGCCGTCCTGGTTGCGGCGTTGCTCGCCGTTGCGCACTGCCCACCTGCACTGGCAACACCTGAGCCGAATACGGTCGTGACGGCCGAAGTCAAGATCGACCCGGGCCGGCTGATCGTTCGACCGAGAACCGATCGCGAGGCCGCAACCGTCGCGTCGCCTGGCCTGTTTTCCGATCCCGTTGGATGGATCAGGGTCAAGCAGCAGGCGTTCTATGAGTCGATGTCGACGGCGCTCAGGGCGATCCGCGGCCAGTCGCAATGGTCCGCAGCGTTCATGCTCATGGCGATGAGCTTCGGCTACGGCGTGCTACATGCCGCCGGTCCCGGCCACGGCAAAGCGGTCATTTCGGCGTGGGTTCTCGCCAACGAGCGCGAGCTCAAACGCGGTGTCCTCATTGCCTGCATGAGTGCTGTGTTCCAGGCGCTTACCGCAATCGTGCTGGTGAGCGTGCTGTTATTGACGGTGCATGCGGCCGGGACCGCGGCGCGCGGACTGGCCACGACGCTCGAAAGCGCCAGCTACGCGCTCATAACGCTGCTCGGACTTTACCTCATCGCCCAGGCGTTGCGGACCACGCCGTCAGCTTTGGCCACTCAGGCGGCCGGCCCCGCCCATGCCCATTCCCATGCCCACGGTAGCGCGGGTCCGCACGACGCCGACTGCGCCTGCGGGCACAGCCATATGCCGGCCGCCAAGGCGGTTGCCGGCGAGTGGTCGCTGGGCAAGGCGGTGTCGCTGGCCTTTGCGGTGGGCCTGCGACCGTGTACCGGCGCCGTCCTGGTGTTGTTGTTCTCAAGCGCAATGGGTCTTTACTGGGCCGGCATCGCCTCGACGCTGGCCATGGCGGTCGGAACCGCCTTGA
>CAYWVA010000177.1:0-1247 GCA_964461545.1 uncultured Rhizobiaceae bacterium
ACGACCACCGGCTCTCCGGCGTCTTGCAGCGCCAGAACCATGTGGCTGCCGATGTATCCGGCCCCGCCCGTGACAAGAACCGCCATGACGTCATCCTTGATGATGCTGTTATGAGCGAGGTTGGAACGCTACCCAGGGTCCCCATCGTCCACGAGAGCCGGTGTTGCATGGGGGTCCGGCGCCTCGCGGCTCGGCCGCAGGCCGCCGTTGCCGCCTGGGCCGTCGTCGTAAGGTGATACACGCGGGCCGCCCGGCCGCGATGCGACGTCGGAGGCCGGCGCGACAGCACTCTGCTCCCCCAACCCGACGCCGACATGTTCGAATCCCGCCCGCCTGACCTCATCCGGGCGGTAGATGTTGCGCAGATCGACCAGGACGGCGGCAGCCATCGATCGGCTGAGGCGCGCAAAGTCGAGGGCGCGAAACGCATCCCATTCGGTCACGATCACCAGGGCCTCGGCGCCCTCGGCACAGCTATACGGGTCGTCGGCGTAAGCGACGTCCTGCAGGAATGATTGGGCCTGCTCCATGCCTTCGGGATCGTGCACACGCACTTTGGCGCCGGCGTCCTGCAGTGCGGTGATGATCTCGATCGCCGGCGCCTCGCGCATGTCATCGGTGTTCGGCTTGAAGGTCAGGCCGAGGATGGCGATGGTCTTGCCGCGCACCTGGCCCCCGCAGGCCGCGATCACCTTGCGCCCCATGGCGCGTTTGCGCTGCTCATTGACCGCCGCCACCGCCTCCACGATGCGCATCGGCGAGTCATGATCGTGTGCCGTCTTGATCAGGGCGAGCGTGTCCTTGGGAAAGCACGAGCCGCCATAGCCCGGGCCGGCATGCAGGAACTTTGATCCGATGCGGTTGTCGAGCCCCATCCCGCGCGCCACGTCCTGGACATTGGCGCCCACCCGCTCACACAGGTCGGCGATCTCGTTGATGAAGGTGATCTTGGTGGCCAGAAAGGCGTTGGCGGCGTATTTTGTCAGTTCCGCGGTGCGCCGGGAGGTGAACAGCAGCGGCAACTGGTTGAGGTAGAGCGGCCGGTAGACCTCGCTCATGACCTCGCGCGCCCGCTCATCGTCGATCCCGACGATGATCCGGTCGGGGCGCTTGAAGTCGGCGATCGCTGCACCCTCGCGCAGAAACTCCGGGTTCGACGCCACGCAGAAGTCCGCCTCCGGCCGCTCCTCGCGGATGATCCGCTCCACCTCGTCCCCGGTCCCCACCGGAACCGTCGATTTGGTCAC
>CAYWVA010000177.1:1347-2432 GCA_964461545.1 uncultured Rhizobiaceae bacterium
CCCACATAGCCAGAACCAATCATCGCTATACGCATGACAATCCCTCTCTACTAAAAGATCCTGTGCGCAGCGCTTCCGGAGCATCGCCGTCAGCGCTGCAGGTAATAGGACTTGTACCAATCTACGAACGCCCTTACGCCTTCCTCCACCTGCGTGGCGGGGCGGAAGCCGGTCAGCGCCTCGAGAAGGTCGGCGCTGGCGAAAGTCTCCCGCACGTCCCCCTTCTGCATGGGCATCATGTTTCGCCGCGCCGACCGCCCGAGTTGGCGCTCGATCACTTCGATGAAGGGCATGAGGCCGAGCGGCTGACCGCCTCCGATATTGACGGTCCGGAAGGGCGCGGCGGGCGACAACGAGTCGAGCTGATCACCGACGGGGCTGCCGGGGATCGGCGGCACCGCAACCAGGCGCACGATCGCCTCGACCAGGTCGTCGATGTAGGTGAAGTCGCGCGTCATGGCGCCCTCGCCGTAGACGTCTATCGGCTCATCAGCCAGAATAGCCCGGACGAATTTGAACAGCGCCATATCGGGGCGTCCCCAGGGGCCGTAGACGGTGAAGAACCGGAAGGCGGTCGTTGGCAGACCCCACAGATGCGCGTAGGAGTGCAGCATCGCCTCGTTCGCCTTCTTCGTGGCAGCGTATAACGTCAGGGGGTGATCCGCCTGATGACATTCGGCGAATGGCATATGCGTATTGCCGCCATAGACCGAACTGGTGGATGCCGCGAGAAAATGCTGCGGCGCGACCTTGCGAACGCCCTCCATGACGTTGAACGTGCCAACCAGGTTGGAGTTGACGTAGGCGCGGGGGTTATCAAGGCTGTAGCGGACTCCCGCCTGAGCCGCAAGATGGATGACGACCTCGGGCTGTGCCTCCTCGAAGGCGGTGAGCAGCGCCGCCTCGTCCTCCAGCATGATTTGGTGGAAGGCGAAGGCATTCGAACGCTGTCTCTGTGCATCCCCTGGCTCGGTTCCCAGCAGGTTCGCCAAGCGGGCGCGCTTCAAAGAGACATCGTAATAGTCGGTCATCCCGTCGACGCCGGTCACCAACCAGCCGTCGTGCAGCAATCGACGCGTGAGGTG
>CAYWVA010000177.1:2532-5592 GCA_964461545.1 uncultured Rhizobiaceae bacterium
CGGCCGCGGACCTTGCCGGCCAGGATGTCTTCGGCCACCTGCGGCACCGCGTCGAGCGTCACATGGCTGGTGAGGCCATCGAGCTTGGCAAGAACGAGGTCGAGGCTGAGCCGGCGCCAGGCCTCGCTGCGCCGCTCCATCGGGCACATGACCGAATCGATGCCGATGAGCTTCACGGCCCTCAGAATGAACGGCGCAACCGAGGTCGGCAGATCCATGCCCTGCGCCAGGCCGCAGGCGGCAACCGTGCCGCCATACTTCATCTGGGAGAGCACGTTGGCCAGAGTCGTGGAGCCGACCGCGTCCACCGCGCCGGCCCAGCGAGTCTTGGCAAGCATCTTTGGAGCCGAGTTGAACTCATTGCGGTCGATGACCGAGGCGGCGCCGAGACTTTTGAGAAACTCCGCTTCGACGGTTCGCCCCGTCGAGGCGGCCACGGTGAAGCCGAGCTTCGACAGGAGGGCCACCGCCACCGAGCCGACGCCGCCGGCAGCGCCGGTCACCAGCACCTCGCCGTCAGCCGGCGTCACACCCTGGTCCTCGAGCGCCATGACGCACAGCATGGCGGTGTATCCGGCGGTGCCGATGGCCATGGCGCGGGCGGTGTCGAGGCCGCCTGGAACCTTGACCAGCCAGTCGCCGCTCACCCGGGCGCGTTCGGCAAACCCGCCATGATGGGTCTCGCCGACGCCCCAGCCATTGAGGACGACCTTGTCGCCCGGCGCGAAGCCCGGATGGCTGGTGTGGCGCACCGTGCCGGCAAAGTCGATGCCAGGGATCAAAGGGAACGTGCGGATGATCGGCGCCTTGCCGGTGAGGGCCAGCCCATCCTTGTAATTGACGGTGGAATATTCGACGTCGATGGTGACATCACCCTCCATCAGGTCGGCCTCGGTCAGATTGGCAAACTCGACCGCCTGGCCGGCATCGCTTCGCATGACGCGTATGGCGCGGAAACTTTCAGGCATCGATATTACCCCTTGCGAACGCGATCATGGCCAAAGCAGGCGACCAGCTACTCCGTTCGCGCCAGCGCGTCCAGGAATCGCAGCGGCTCGCCCTCGGGCGAACCCAGGATGTTGCCTTCCCACATGACCCGGCGCCCGCGCAAGATGGTGCCTACGGGCCAGCCCTGCACGTCGAAACCGTCATAAGGCGTCCAGCCGCAGCGGCTTGCGATCCAGTTGTTGGAGATCGTCCGGCGCAGCTTCAGATCGACAATAGTGAAGTCGGCATCGTAGCCGGCCGCCAAACGGCCTTTTCCGGCGATCTGAAACAGTCGCGCCGGTCCATGGCTGGTGAGGTCGACGAAGCGTTCTAGGCTGAGCCGGCCGGCATTGACATGGTCGAGCATGACCGGCACCAGCGTCTGCACTCCCGGCATGCCCGAAGGCGAGTCCGGATAAGATTTGGCCTTGTCCTCCAGGGTGTGGGGCGCATGGTCGGACCCCACCGTGTCGACCAGGCCGCAGGCGAGGGCGCGCCACAGCGCCTTCCTGTGGCGGTCGTCGCGCAAGGGTGGGTTCATCTGGGCGCGGTTGCCGAGTTGCTCATAGACCTCCGGTGCGGCCAGCGTGAGGTGCTGCGGCGTGACCTCGACCGAGGCAATGTCGTGGTTGGCCGCAAGCTGCCCAAGCTCGTCGGCGGTCGAGACATGCAGCACATGGATTCGCCTGCCGGTCTTGCGGGCTAGCCGCAGCAGCCGCTCGGTGGCCAGGCGGGCCGTCTCGGGGTCGCGCCACGCCTCATGGCTTGCCGGGCTGCCGGCAATCCGAAGATTTGCACGACGGTTGAGGCGGTCCTCGTCTTCGGAATGAAACGCCGCGCGCCGGCTCACCTGGGTCAGAATCTGCTCAATCGAGGCATCGTCCTCAACCAGAAGATCGCCGGTCGACGAGCCGATGAACACCTTGACGGCGCAACAGCCGGCGAGGCGCTCAAGCTCGCCGAGCTGGCTGGCATTGTCCCGGGTGGCGCCGAGATAGAACGCGTAATCGCACGCCATCCGGCCCTTGGCGCGTCGCAGCTTGTCGGACATCGCCTGCGCCGTCACCGTCGCCGGCCGGCTGTTGGGCATTTCGAACACCGCCGTGACGCCACCTTTGATCGCTGCCCGGCTGCCGGTTTCGAAATCCTCCTTGGTCTCGCCGCCGGGCTCGCGAAAATGTACGTGGGTGTCGATGACGCCCGGCAGGACGTGGAGGCCGGTGCAGTCGACGGTTTCGGCCGCACTCGATGTGGCCAGGCTGCCGATGGCGGCGATACGCCCGTCTTTGACCGCGACATCGCGCCGGCCGACGCCGTCGTGGTTGACGACGGTTCCGTTCCTCAGCAGCAGATCATAATGAGCGGGCAAAAGGGAGAGCTCCTTGAAGCGGCTTCCCCGCTTACGTAAAACAAGGCGCCCGGGCAAGACTCACGGGTACCAAGCTCACCGCAAAGGCCAATCCATGACGGTTTCCATCGCAGTGCTGTCCGATCGCGCGATCGTCGCCGTCGAGGGCGGGGAAGCCGGCGATTTCCTACACTCGCTGCTGACCTGCGATGTCAAGGCATTGGCGCCGGGGCAGGGGGCGTATGGTGCGCTGCTCACACCCCAGGGCAAGATTCTGTTCGACCTCTTCACTGTGGCTACCGAAGCGGGATTTCTGCTCGATGTCGCCGCATCGAGCGCCGACGATCTTGTAAAGCGCCTGATGATGTATCGGCTGCGCCGCAAGATCGGCATCGCGCCGAAACCCGAACTTGGCATTGCCGCCACGTGGGGCGGCGAGCAGCTTGCGATGCCTCTGGGGACGATCAGTTTCCGCGACCCTCGCAGCCCCGATCTCGGCTACCGCGCGATTGCTCCCGTGGCGCAGCTCGATCCTGCCGCCACTGTCGATGCGGCGCGCTATCATGACCATCGCATGGCGCTCGGCATTGCCGACTCCGACCGCGACATCGGCACCGGCCAGCTGTTTCCACATGAGGCCAATCTCGACCAGCTGCACGGCGTGAGCTTTACCAAGGGCTGCTTTGTCGGCCAGGAAGTGGTGTCGCGCATGGAGCATCGCGGCA
>CAYWVA010000178.1:0-5590 GCA_964461545.1 uncultured Rhizobiaceae bacterium
ATGCCGAAGGCGAAGAAGGCGTCGTGGTCATTGCCTGTGAGATACCAATTGCTGCGGTAGCGGCCCTCGGGCGCCAGCGCGTGCAAGTCACCCTTCACCCACGCCTGGCGGTCGCCATTGCTCAAGATGTCGTCGATCCACCAGCCTGGGACCACCTGGCGGCCATTGGCCATGCCGCGGCAGCGCATCAGTTCGCCGACCCGCGCCAAGTCGCGCAGCGTCGTGCAAATGCCGCCGGCCGAACGCGGCGCCCCCAATCGGTCGACCGTCACATAGGCCTCGCACTCCGCCCCCATGGGCTGCCACAGACCGGTTGCCATGAGGTCGGCAAAGCGCATCCCCGAGGCCCGTTCAAGTATCCAGCCGAGGAGATCGGAATTGGGCGAGACATAGTGGAGAACCTCGCCGTGGGCGCGCTCGCCGCGTTCCAGGCTCACGAGGAAACTCCGCAAGTCCAGGGCCCCGTCCGTTTCGCTCACCGGGTTCCAGCCGGTGGCCTGGCGATAGCGGACGAAGGGCCCGGTGGTGGCGACGTAGTTCTCCTCAAATGCGATTGAGACCGTCATGTCGAGCACATGCCTGACGGTGCAGTCGCCATAGGCCGAGCCGGCGGCCTCCGGCAGATACCGGGTGACCTGCGCGTCGACATCGAGCAGGCCGCGATCAGCGAGGATGCCAGCGACAATGGCGGTCAGCGACTTGCTGACAGAGAAGTTGATGTGCGGGGTGAAGGCGTCGTGGCTCGCCTCGTAGCGCTCGAAGACGATGCGTCCCCGCTTCAGCACGATGAACCCGTCTGTCCAGGTTTCGGCGATCAGGCCGCCGACGGTAGTGTGGCGCCCGTCCGGCGCCTCGAAGGCCAATCGCTCGACCGGCTCGATGGCACGCTCCAGGCGCATTTTGCATCCGCCGCAGGCGATGGATGCCGACGGCACGATCTCGCGCACGTGGTGAAAGGCCCAGCGGTTGAACGGCGGCTGGCGCCAGTTGGCCAGCGTCGCCTGGGCGGCGGTTGGTGGCGGAAAGCCGGCCATCACATTGCGGTGCATCACCAGGTCCCCATCGGCTTCGCGGTTGCGCCGCCGTTCTAGCCGAAGCCGCCAGCCACCTGCAACTCGCCTCGCCGACGCCGCCGAGTCCTCGCAAGCCATGACGGGAAGTGCGACAACTCTTGGCTGGACTTTCCGCAAACCCGATGCCAAAACTCGGCGCGGTGGGAGCCGTTGCAACGCCCTTTTCATGGGGGTTGCTTGCATTCGTGAGGGATCATATCCGGTGGCTAACGTAGGACCAGCAGAAGGCACCCGACCGCCTGAAGGGACGCGGCGCGATTTTCTCTACATCGCGACTGCGGCTGTCGGGGGAGTCGGCGCCGCACTGACCCTGTGGCCGTTCATTTCGCAAATGAACCCCGATGCTTCGGTGCTGGCACTGGCGACCATCGACGTTGACATCGAGCCGATCTCCGAGGGTCAGTCGATCACCGTGAACTGGCGGGGCAATCCGGTGTTCGTCCGGCACCGGACAGCGGCGGAGATCGAAGCCTCAAGGGCGGTGCCGATCGAAGAGCTGCCGGACCGGATGGCGCGCAATGCCAACCTCCCGGACGATGCCCCTGCGACCGACGAAAACCGCGTCATGGAAGGCCGGGAACAGTATCTGGTGCAGATCGGCATCTGCACCCATCTCGGTTGCGTGCCGCTCGGCGAGCAGGGCGATCATCGCGGCTGGTACTGCCCGTGCCATGGCTCGCACTACGACACTGCCGGGCGGATCCGCAAAGGGCCGGCGCCGGAGAATTTGCACATCCCACAATACGAATACCTGACCGATACGCGAATCCGCATCGGCTGAGGGGACAGTCATGGCCGGACATTCGACCTACCAGCCTACGAGCCGGTTCGGCAAATGGCTCGACTCGCGCCTGCCGATCATCTCGTTCACCAAAGCCCAGGCGCTCGACTTTCCGACGCCGAAGAACCTCAATTACTGGTGGACCTTCGGCGGCATCCTGACGATCATGCTGATGGTGCAGCTGGTCACCGGCATCGTGTTAGCGATGCACTACACGCCCCATGCCGACATGGCATTCGATTCCGTCGAGCACATCATGCGGGACGTGAACTATGGCTGGCTGATGCGCTATCTGCACGCCAACGGCGGCTCAATGTTCTTTCTTGCCGTCTATATCCATATCTTCCGTGGTCTCTATTACGGGTCCTACAAGGCGCCGCGCGAGGTCTTGTGGATCATCGGCGTGCTCATCTTCATCACCATGATGGCCACGGCCTTCATGGGTTATGTGTTGCCCTGGGGCCAGATGAGCTTTTGGGCGGCCGTGGTCATCACCAATTTGTTCTCCGCCGTCCCGATCATCGGCGAGACCATCGTCGTGTGGATGTGGGGCGGCTTTTCGGTCGACAACCCGACCCTGCAGCGCTTCTTCTCGCTGCACTATCTGCTGCCGTTCGTCCTCGTCGGGCTGGTGGCGCTGCACCTGTGGGCGCTGCACGTCCCTGGCAACAACAACCCGGTCGGCGTCGAGGTAAAGTCGGGGCAGGACACTGTGCCGTTCCACCCCTATTACACCATCAAGGATGCCTTCGCGGCGATGGTGTTCCTGATGGTGTTTGCGGTCTTCGTATTCTACGCCCCGACGTATATGGGCCATGCCATCAATTTCGATCCGGCAAACCGGCTGGTGACACCGGCCCATATCGTACCGGAGTGGTATTTCCTGCCATATTACGCGATCCTGCGGGCGGTGCCGGACAAGCTTCTCGGGGTCGTGCTCATGTTCGCTTCGATCCTCGTCCTGTTCGCACTGCCCTGGCTCGATACTTCGAAAGTGCGCTCGGCGACCTTCCGTCCGATCTACAAGCAGGCCTTCTGGCTCTTTGTGCTGTGCTGTCTGGTGCTCGGGGTGGTCGGCGCCAATCCACCCGAAGGCGGCTGGCTGATCGCCGGGCGCATCGCCACCGTCTACTACTTCCTGCATTTCCTGGTGATCCTGCCGCTGATCGGGCTGCTCGAAACGCCGCGGCCCCTGCCGGCCTCGATCTCGGAAGCTGTGCTCGCCAAAAGGAAGGTCGAGAGTCAGAGCCAGGCGCAGGCGGCTCAATGATGCTGCGAGGAAACCGGACGATGACAATCTTCAAAAGCATCACTGCCGCCGTGTTCGGTCTCGCTGTGGCCGCTACCGCGGCCCTCGGTGCCGGGGAGCAGCGCACCGCAAGGGACATCCCGTTCTCCTTCGAAGGGCCGTTTGGAACCTTCGACCGGGGCCAGCTGCAACGCGGCTATGCGGTCTACCAGCAGGCATGCGCCATGTGCCACTCCATGCGGCTGCTGCATTTCCGCAACCTCGGCCAGCCGGGGGGCCCGGAGTTCTCCGCGGCGGAAGTCGAGGCCATCGCTGCCAGCCACCAGGTGACTGACGGGCCGGACGGGGATGGCGAGATGTTCCAGCGCCCCGGCGTGCCGTCCGACCGCTTTGTATCACCGTTCCCCAACGAGCAAGCCGCGCGCGCCGCCAATGCCGGCGTGATGCCGCCGGATCTGTCGCTGCTCGCCAAGGCTCGCGCGGGCTGGGAAGGCAGTCTCATCACCTTCTATACCACCACGTTCTTCTACAATATCGGCGGCCCCGAATACATCTATTCGGTGCTCACCGGCTATGAGCCGACGCCGCCGGAACTGGCCGACCAGCAGCCCGACGTGGCTCACTACAACCCGTATTTCACCGCCGCGCCATGGATTGCCATGCCACCGCCGCTGTCGGACGGTGCGGTGACCTATGGCGACGGCACCGAGGCGACGGTCGACCAGATGGCGCGCGACGTGACGGCGTTCCTGGCTTGGGCGGCTGAGCCAAAGATGGAGGAACGCAAGCGCCTCGGCTTCCAGGTGCTGCTCTACATGGCGGTGCTCACCGTGCTGCTTTATCTGGTCAAGAACATGATCTGGAGCCGCCTGCACTGAGGACGGCGGCATGACTCAAGCGGTGCTCGGCATCATCGGCGGCTCCGGTATCTATGACCTGGGCTTGGACAAGGCCCGCCGGGAGCGGGTCGACAGCCCGTGGGGCGAGCCATCCGACGAGCTGCGTATCGGCGAGATCGCCGGATTGCCGGTGGTGTTCCTGCCGCGGCACGGCCGCGGTCACCGCCTGTCGCCCACCGACATCAACTATCGCGCCAATATCGATGCGCTCAAACGGGCGGGCGTAACCGACCTCGTTTCGATGTCGGCGTGCGGCTCGTTTCGCGAGGCCCTGTCGCCGGGCACCTTTGTCATCGTCGACCAGTTCATCGACCGCACCTTTGCCAGGCCCAAGAGCTTTTTCGGGCCGGGATGCGTGGCACATGTCTCGGTCGCCGACCCGGTGTCGCCGCGTCTGGCCGACCGGGTGGAGGCGGCCGCACTCGCCGAAGCCATCCGCTATCACCGCGGCGGAACATATCTCGCCATGGAGGGACCCCAGTTCTCCACCCTGGCTGAATCCAGGCTCTACCGGTCCTGGGGCTGCGACGTCATCGGCATGACCAACATGCCCGAGGCCAAGCTCGCCCGCGAGGCCGAGATCTGCTACGCCACGGTCGCCATGGTGACCGACTACGACAGCTGGCATCCCGACCACGGCTCGGTCGACATCATGTCGATCATCCAGGTGATGCAAGCCAACGCCGAAAGCGCCCGCAAACTGGTGGCACGCCTCGCCGCCGACTTTCCCCGACAGCACGAGCCGTGCCCGATCGGATCGGATAGAGCGCTTGAATACGCCATCATCACCGCGCCCGAGGCGCGTGACCCCGATCTCGTCAAGAAGCTTGATGCGGTGGCCGGCCGGGTGCTTGCCCGCGGCTAGCAGTGCCCTACCACGGGCGCCCCATCATGGCACCCATGAAACCCCAGAACACCATCGTGCCCAACATGGCGAGGAACCACAGGATGATCAGCGCCGGGATGGCGGCGAGCACCCATTTGATCGTCAGCACCATCAACGAAAGAAACGGAATGCGAATGTCGGTCACCACGACGTTTGTGCGCTCATCGGCCATGATGTCCCCTTTTCCGGCTGCATGCTGTCGGCAACCCTGTACACCGGTGGCTTGCACATGGGAATGCCCAGTGCTTAGTGAAGGCGACGCAAACGAGAACCCGGTACTGCCTCCATGGACCTGCGCAACGGCTTCGATATCAGACGCTACATCCGCACCATTCCGGACTACCCCAAGCCCGGCATCCTGTTCCGCGACATCACCACGCTGCTGGCCAACCTGCACAGCTTTCGCGCCGCGGTGGATGAACTCGCCTGGCCGTTCCTGAGGGGCGATCTCGACTACGTGGCCGGCATCGAGGCGCGCGGCTTCATTCTCGGCGGCGCGGTTGCCCATGAGCTCGGTCGCGGCTTCGTGCCGATCCGCAAGAAGGGCAAGCTGCCGGCCCGGGTGATCGGCCAGGATTATCAGCTCGAATACGGCGTCGACACCATCGAGATCCATGCCGATGCCATCGGCGCGGGCGACCGTATTTTGCTGATCGACGACCTGATCGCCACCGGCGGCACGGCGAACGCGGCCATCGAACT
>CAYWVA010000179.1:0-5577 GCA_964461545.1 uncultured Rhizobiaceae bacterium
GCCGATCTTCATGCGGATCTGATTGATGAAGATGACCATGCAATTCGACTTGGAGATCGAGGCGGTGAGCTTCCTCAGCGCCTGGCTCATCAGCCGCGCCTGCATGCCCGGCAGTTGGTCGCCCATCTCGCCTTCGAGTTCGGCACGCGGGGTGAGTGCCGCAACCGAGTCGATCACCAGCACTTCCACGGCGCCTGAGCGCACCAGCGTATCAGCAATCTCCAGGGCCTGCTCGCCACTGTCGGGCTGGGAGATCAATAGCTCGTCAAGGTCGACGCCGAGCTTTCGGGCATAGCCCGGGTCGAGGGCATGCTCGGCATCGATGAACGAACAGATACCGCCCCGCTTTTGGGCCTCGGCAATGGTGTGCAGCGCCAGCGTCGTCTTGCCCGACGACTCTGGGCCATAAATCTCGACCACCCTACCCCGCGGCAGCCCGCCGATGCCGAGCGCAATATCGAGGCCGAGCGACCCGCTCGATATCGACTCGATGTCAACCACCTTATCCTGCCCGAGCTTCATCACCGAACCCTTGCCAAAGGCCCGGTCGATCTGGCTGAGGGCGGACTCGAGCGCCTTTTGCTTGTCCATTGAGGAGGTCTCTACCAGCCGCAGATTGGTGTGCGCCATTGCCGAAGCTCCTTATTCCACATGGGGTGTTGCGGTGCAACGGACCCTCTCTGTCCGATCAGCTCGCGCTACAATGTACTCGTTTTGTTCCTTTGGCAAGAGGTTTTTGTGCCGCTCGAACACTGCCGTTATGGACCCTGCCTACCAAATGCTTGAAAGCGATCACACGGACGCCACCTTTGGCGGTCACAGAGCATCCCCGAGTGGTCCGGTGATCGCGGGTCTTCTGCGATTGCCTGAGCGGAGCAAGAACAAGCAGGACTGGAGGTGGACGGTCAATGTTGTCCCGACTGTTGCTCACACTATGGATCGTCGTCGCGGCTGTCGGGCTTGGGCTCGCGCCGGCCGCGGCACAGCAGGAAGGCGCGCCGGAAGACGTCGTAGAGGAACGCCCGGCGCCTTATGGCGTCTGGGTGACCCAGGAGGAGGGATCGAAGGTCGAAATTTTTGACTGCGGTGAGGCCATATGCGGCCGGATCGCCTGGATGTCGGAGGAGCACGACAAGGACGGCAACCTGCTGACCGACGTCTACAACCCCAATCCGGCCTTGCGCGCCGCTCCGATTCTCGGGCTGATCATCATGTACGATATCATGCCGACCGACGAGGAGGGAGTGTGGCAAGGCCTGGTGTACAATCCAAAGGATGGCAGGACTTACGATTTCTGGCTGACAGTGAAGTCAGAATCGCAGATCATCATCGAAGGCTGCGGTCTTTACGGCTTGATTTGCCAGAAGCACAAGTGGGACCGAGCGGACTCGTAGCCTGGCGCTTGGGGCAGCGGACAAAAAGGGGAGAATCATGCCATTCAGAGTATTGCGAATAGCGGTCGTGCTGATTGCGGGCTTGGCGGCGCTGCCGATCGGGCCTTACGTCGGACCTGCCGGGGCCCAGCAAAGTATTTACGATCCGCGGGTCGAGCAACGCCTCGAATTGACCGCGCAACAGCGGCCGAAGGTGGTGAGCATCATCCAGGAGCACAAGCGTCAGTCGATGGCAGTGTTCAGGAAATACGGCATCGACCCAAACGGCCGGCCAATCTTCGACCAGCTCGTGGAGGCGAGCAATGAGCTCTTGGCCATCGCCCGCCAGGAGCGCCAATCGTTGAGAAAAGTTCTCACGCCCGAGCAGCTGGCCCAATACGACCGGATCATCGACGACACCCGCATCCGGGTGCGCAAGGCGGCCCAGTAGCTTCAGCCGGCGCTGCGATGGGGCAACCTGGTCCACGCCACCGGGACCGCACCACGTTGCCTCTCGCTGGCGCAACCGTCCTGCTGCTGAAGAGGGTCAGCGCACCGGCTTCAGTCGGTTTTCCTAAGGCTTTCCAGTGCCCGCCTTGTCAGGTCCACAAGGCACTCCATTGCATAGGGCTTGGGCAGCCAGCCCAGCGGTTGAGCTGGCTCGGCGCGGGACCGCGCGCGATCATCATGATGAGCTGTCGCAAAAATGCAGCGCGTCCCATTGGCCTGAAAGATGTCCAGCGCCGCGTCGATCCCGTCCACCTGGCCGCGCAGGCGAACGTCCATGACAACGAGCGCGGGACGCTTGGCTTCGGCTAATGCGACGGCTTCTTGCGCCGATGTCGCGATGCCCACCACATCGAACCCGGCCTCGACCAGCCAGGATTCAGCCTGTAGCGCCACCAGATACTCGTCCTCCACGACGAGGATGCGCGGGGCCGCATCGTCGTTGGCGCCAGTGAGACGCTCATCGGGCGATCGCACGACGCAAGTCAAGTTGGTGACTCGCGGCCCGGCCGACTGCGGTGCGGGAGCCTGGGCGGAACTGGCAGTGGGCCGATCCACTATGGCGGGAATCGCACGCTGCAGCGGGTGACCCGGCCGCGCTGCACCTTGAACCGGCCGCCGAGCTGGCGGGCAAGGCCCATCACCAAGCCCAGTCCGGACGAGCGGCGCTGGGCCTCCTGAAGGTCGAATCCCGGACCTTCGTCTTCGACATAGAGCTCCAGACACTCCTCACTGCTCCCCAATCCGACCCAAATCGTTGGGTTCTTGTGGCCATTCGTGCCGTGCTTCACGGCGTTGGTGATCAGCTCGTTCAGGATCAGCGCCAGCGGCATGGCGGCATCGTTGGACACCCGTTGGGGTCCGGCTTCATAGATGATGTTGACGCCGTTTGTCATCGAGCGCCGGGCGGATTCGCACACCGCCTCGACGAGATCCTTGGCATTGAACTCAACCAGCCCGTCTGGCCGGTACAGGGCCTGCTGGGCGGAGGCCATTGCCGACACCCGTGCGCAGGCATCATTGAGGACCTCCTTGGCCTCGCCGTCGGAGGTCTCGCGCTGCGCCGCCGACAACATGGAATGCAGCATCTGCAGGTTGTTCTTGACGCGATGGTTGAGTTCGTCGAGCAGAACCCGCATCTGCGTCTCGGACTGCTTTCGCTCGCTGATGTCGACCAGCATGTTCACCGCGCCGATCAGCTTGCCGGAGGCGTCGCGTAGCGGCGTGGGATAGGGAATGAACGGTACCCGGGTTCCGTCCGGACGCTCGGCGATGGCTTCGGCCCCCCGCACCGGCCGGTTTTCCTTCAACGCCACCGCCATGGGGCATTGGTCGTGCGGCAATGGCGTTCCGTCCGGGTGGTAGAGACGCCAACTGACGCACCATTCGTCGCTTCCCAATTTGGGCCGCCGACCGGACAGTTCCACCGCAGCGTTATTGTAATAGGTGATCCGTCCCGCTGCGTCAGTGGTATAGACGGCGGCCGGCAGGGCCTCGAGCAGCTGCAGGAACCTTTCGTGGCTTTCCGCCAGTTGCTCCTGGGCTTGCCAGGAGTCCGTCACATCGAGGGTGAAACAGCGCGTATTGACAAACTGTCCGTCTTTAAATTGAACGTTCGAAGTGATGAGAACGCGCTTGATCGAGCCGTCCTTAGCCACCAGGCGCGCCGGATACTTATCGAGCATCTCGCCACGCCCCAGCCGGGCCAGAATGTCCTCGATCACCTCCCCATCGGCGTGGAAATCATTGATCTTGCGGCCGATATAGTCCCGCGCCTCGTACCCGAGCAGTTCCAGCTCTGCCCGGTTGGCCCGGATGATCGTACCATCACGGGCCACCAGATGCAGGGCGACAGCGGCATTGTCGAAGAAATCCTCCAGGTCCTGTTGCTGGTGGTGCAGATGTGCGGTGGTCCGGTGCAACTCGGTCGTGTCGTGAAAGCAGTTGATCACCCCGACCAGCTGGCCTTTGTCGTCCCTGACGGGCTGAATGTGCACCGTGACCCAAACGCTGGAACCGTCGGGCCGTTCGATCTTGACTTCCACGTCCTGCACCGGTCTGCCGGTGCGGATCGCCTCGGCGGTCGGCGTCTCTTCGCGGCTGATCGGGCGATCGTCGAGAAACACTTTGTGGGAGCCTGAGAAGAGTTCGCCATCCTTGCCGGCCCGAGGCGTACGGCCCCATAACGCCACGGCAGCACTGTTGAACCACAAGATGCGACCTGTCGCATCGCAGGCGTAGATTGCTATCGGAAGCATTTCCAGGAAGGCGGGCCGAGCCTCCAGGCCATGCGTGGTGCCGGCCAGCAAGGCAGTCATGGGATCCAGTGACATGGCGATCCTTGCCGATGCAAGCGCATACGCAGCGCCATTAACCCTCAAAGAGTCAATCTAGTTCCTTTGGCCGGGTAATTCCAGCGCCGTTGACTGCCTGACCCTGGCCTGACGTTGCGGTGTCGTCCTGGGAACCATGCTCGCCATGCGGGGCTCCACATTTGCCCAACGGGTGGCTTGACCGCTAATGTTCCGCCGCTGGCTCAAAGAGAACCGCCCATGACCACCATCCAAACGCCCACCAACCCGCTTTACCGGCCCGAGGTGGTGATCGTGGCGGGCTGCCTGATCGCGCTCATCTGCTTCGGCGTGCGCGCCACCGCCGGCCTGTTCACCGCCCCGATCAGCGAGGCGCATGGCTGGGGCCGCGAGGTCTACGGCTTCGCCATGGCGATGCAGAACCTCATCTGGGGCATCGCCCAGCCGTTCGTCGGCATGGTGGCCGACAAGCTGGGGCCGATGCGGGTGGTCAAGGGCGGCGCCGTCATCTACGCCCTGGGTCTGGTGCTCATGGCGTTCGCCGAGACGCCGTTCGTGATCATGCTCGGCGGCGGCATCCTCATGGGGCTCGGCATCGCCATGACGTCGTTTGCCGTGGTCATGGCGGCCTTCGGCCGGCTGGTGCCGCCGGAGAAGCGCTCATGGTCCTTCGGCATCGCCACCGCGGCCAGTTCCATGGGCCAGTTCGTCTTTGCCCCGATCGGCCATGCCTTCATCGCCGCCTATGGCTGGCAGGCGGCGCTTTTGCTGCTGGCCGGGATCTGCCTGCTGATGATCCTGTTCGCCCTGCCCTTGGGAGCCTCCAAGGGCGGCGTGGCGCGCGGCGAAGTGGAGGTCGACATGGCGCTCGGGCGGGCCATCCGCCATGCCCTCGGCCACACGAGCTTCGTGCTTCTGGTGTTCGGTTTCTTCGTGTGCGGGTTTCAGGTGGCATTCATTACCGTGCACCTGCCGCCCTATCTGGTGGAGCGCGGCATAAGCGGCACGCTGGCCGCCTGGGCCATCGGCATCGTCGGGCTGTTCAATGTCATCGGCTCCTATACCGCCGGCGTCTATGGTGGCTACTACTCAAAGCGTTATGGGCTTGCCTTCATCTATTTTACGCGCTCGCTTGTCATCACGGCGTTCCTGCTGCTGCCGGTCTCTCCCGCCTCGACCGTGTTGTTCGCCGCCGCCATGGGACTGCTGTGGCTGTCGACGGTGCCGCTCACCATGGGGCTGGTCACCGTCATGTTCGGCACCCGATACATGGCGACGCTGTATGGCTTTGCCTTCTTCAGCCATCAGGTCGGCTCGTTCTTGGGAGTGTGGCTCGGTGGGCGATTCTACGATCAGTACGGTTCCTATGACCCGGTGTGGTGGAT
>CAYWVA010000180.1:0-5569 GCA_964461545.1 uncultured Rhizobiaceae bacterium
CGGCGGGCTGTCGGAGAAGGCGGCGCGGCAATTCTGATCGACGCCGGCAGGCGGGGAAACCATGGACAACCAGGCGGACAAGCTCTCACCTTACCGGGTCTTCACGCGGGCCGAATGGGCGCGCCTGCGCGCCGACACCCCGCTTACTCTGGCGCCAGAGGAGCTGGGCGAGCTGCGAGGTCTCAACGATCGCGTCGACATGGACGAGGTGGTGGCGATCTATCTGCCGTTGTCGCGCCTGCTCAACCTCTATGTGGCGGCAACCCAGGAGCTGTTCCAGGCCACCCAGAAGTTCCTGCGCAGCGATCATCACAAAGTCCCCTATGTCATCGGCATGGCGGGCAGCGTCGCGGTCGGCAAGAGCACCATGGCGCGCATTCTTCAGCGCCTGCTCGCCCGCTGGCCCGATCACCCGAAAGTCGATCTGGTCCCGACTGATGGCTTTCTCCTGCCCAACGCCGTGCTCGAACGCGAGGGACTGCTGACCCGCAAGGGGTTTCCCGAGAGCTACGATCTGCCCAGCCTTTTGCGCTTCCTGTCCGATATCAAGGCGGGCAAGCGCCACGTTCCCGCCCCGGTCTATTCTCACCTCATCTATGACGTGGTGGCTGGCGAGACGATCACCATCGACCAGCCCGACATCTTGATCGTCGAGGGGCTGAACGTGCTGCAGACGGGCCGGCCGCCGCGCGACGGCAAGGCCATCCCCTATGTCTCGGACTTCTTCGACTTCTCTATCTATATCGACGCCGATGAAGAGGTCCTGCGGACCTGGTACATCGACCGCTTCTTCTCGCTGAGGGCAACGGCATTCCAGGACCCAAGGTCGTATTTCCACCGTTACGCGACGCTGTCCGACATCGAGACGCGCCAGACGGCCGACCGAATCTGGGAGACCATAAATTTCGCCAATCTGCGCGAGAACGTACTGCCGACGCGGCAAAGAGCCGACCTCATCATGCGCAAGGGCCCGGACCACAGCGTCCACTCGGTGTGGCTGAGAAAGCTGTGAGCGGCGCCGGTCACAGGAGCCCGGCTTGCGCGGCGAGTTTGGCCAGCGGCAGTTGCGGTCGCGCGCCGATGTGGGAAATGACCTCCGATGCCGCAAGCGCGCCCAACCTGGCACAGCTGGCGAGATCCCGTCCGCGCGTGTAGCCGAACAGGAATCCGGCGGCAAAGAGATCGCCTGCCCCGGTGGCGTCCACCACCCCCGGAACCTTGACCGCCTCGACCACATGCACCTCGTCGCCTTCCACGATGACGCTGCCGGCCGCCGAGCGCGTGAGCACCGCAAGCTTGCAGTCGGTCCGCACCGACTGCAGGGCCTCGTCGAAAGTCTCGACCCGGTAGAGCGACGTGATCTCGGCCTCGTTGGCGAAGACGATATCGATTCCGGAGCCGATGAGATCGAGGAAGCTCTCGCGATGGCGTTCGACGCAGAACGGATCGGACAGCGACAGAGCGGTCAGTCGGCCAGCCGCCCGGGCCAAGCGCGCCGCCTTGAGAAAAGCCGCCTTTGCGCCCGGCGGATCCCACAGGTAGCCCTCGAGATAGGTGACAGCAGCGGCCGCAATGACCTCCGGTTCGATGTCGTCGGGCGACAGCGCCACCGACGCGCCGAGATAGGTATTCATGGTGCGCTCACCCTCCGGGGTCACCATGACAAGGCAGCGCGCGGTCGCCGGCCCGGTGCCGGCCGCCGGAGTGTCAAAAGTGACGCCGGCGGCGCGGATGTCGTGGGTGAAGACCTCACCCAGCTGATCGTTCTTCACCCGGCCGATGAAGGCGGCGTCGCCGCCAAACGAAGCGATGCCGGCAACCGTGTTGGCCACCGAACCACCGGACACCTCAACCGCAGGCCCCATCGCAGCATAAAGGCGCTCGGCATCGGCCTCATCGATGAGCCGCATGGTGCCCTTGACGAGACCCTCGAAAATGAGGAAGTCGTCGTCGACGCGCGACAGCACATCGACGATGGCGTTGCCGATGCCGAGGACATCGTAGGTGCTGTCGGTCATTGTTCACCGCGAACGCAAGAAGGCCGGCGGAGTATAGGGGGGCTCGCGGTGAGCGCAATGCCGTCGGCGCTGCCCGGGCGAGAGGCGAAGGAGAAGGGACAGCCGTGCTGGAGGCCGCACTGCGGGCGTTTCACGCTACGTTCTCACCGGGATTGCGCCAGGTGTTGTGGAAGGCGCTCGGCCTGACGCTTGTCCTGTTCATCGTGATCTTCACTGCGGTCCAGGTCGCGCTGTCGATGCTCGTCGGCTTGCCCTGGCCGTGGCTCGAAACGCTGATCGCCGTGGCGACCGGCCTCGGGCTCCTCGCCGGACTGTTTTTCCTCATGGCGCCGGTCACGGCGCTGTTTGCCGGGCTGTTTCTGGACGAGATCGCTGATCTGGTGGAGCGCCGGGACTATCCGCGGGACCGGCCCGGGACGGCCCTGCCGACGGTGAAAGCGGCGCTAATCGGCGTGCGGTTCGGACTCCTCGTGCTGGCGGTCAATCTGGCACTGCTTCCTACCTTGCTGCTCGGCATCGGCGCCGTCGCCATGGTTCTCGCCAATGCCTTTTTGCTCGGGCGTGAGTATTTTGAGATGGTCGCCATGCGCCACATGACGCCGGACGAGGCGCGCCGGTTGCGCAAGGAGAATGCGCCCCGGATCCTCGCCGCCGGATTCATTCCGGCATTCCTTGTCGCTGTCCCGCTGGTGAACATCATTACACCGATTTTTTCCACCGCCTATTTCGTCCACATTTTCAAGCTCTTCCATGCCGACGCCGATGGCCGGAGCTAGGCGGATTTGGCCGGGTAGCGGCAGATGTCGTTGATGAGGCAGCGCGGACACTCCGGTAGGCGCGCTTTGCAGACGTAGCGGCCGTGCAGGATCAGCCAATAATGGGCATGGCTCTTGTAGGGTTGCGGAACCACTTCATGGAGCACCTCCTCCACCTCAACAGGCGTGCTGCCGGGAGCAAGACCGGTGCGGTTGCCGACCCGGAAGACGTGGGTATCGACCGCAATGACCGGCTCGCCGAACGCCGCATTCAGGATGACGTTGGCGCTCTTGCGCCCGACACCGGGCAGCGCCTCCAACGCCTCGCGCGTGGCCGGCACCTCGCCGCCGTGGCGCTCGATAAGCGCCTGTGACAGGGCAATGAGGTTGCGTGCCTTGGCGCGGAAGAAGCCGAGCGGCTTGGTGTACTCCATCAGCCGCTCCTCGCCGAGCGCCACCATCTTCTCGGGCGTATCGGCGACGGCGAACAGCCGTTTGGTGGCCAGATTGACCGCCCGGTCGGTGGTCTGTGCCGACAACACCACGGCCACCAGCAATGTGAACGTGTCGGCGAAATCGAGTTCGCCCTTGGGCTCGGGACTTGCTTTGGCGAACCGGGCGAAGACCTCCGAGATCTCAGCCGGTGTCAGCTTGCTTTTGGTGGCCATTGGTCGCGTCCGCCTCCCCGCTTCATCCGCTTCAAGGCCGTTGCCGGAACAAGCGCCACTGTGTCAAGTTTAAGCCGTTCGGGTAACCAGCTGACACCGACGGCCCGATGAGCGCCAGCGAACCCCATCCCGGCGTTGAGTTCCGCGCCGCCCTCAAGCCGCACCGGTCGCTGACGCCGCACGGCTTTGCGGTGCTGATGGCAGCGGTTGGCGGAGTCTTCCTTGTCTTCGGCGGAGTCTTCATTGCGATCGGCGCCTGGCCGGTCTTCGGATTTCTGGGATTGGACGTTCTCATTGTGTATCTGGCCTTCCGGCGCAGCTTTGCTGATGCCGCCATTCGGGAGATCGTGGAAGTGACGGCGCACGAGGTGGTTCTTTACCGCACTCGGCCAGCCAAAGCGCTTACCGAACGCCGGTTTCCGCGGCCCTGGGTGCGAATCGAGCTCGATGAGGACCGCGAGCGTGAGCTGATCGGCCCCCTGGCGCTGGTCTACGGCGGCCGGCGCACCGAGTTTGCGAGCTTTCTTGCGCCTGAGGAGCGCAAAAGTTTGGCGGCTGCGCTGAAAGCTGCGGTGGCGCGTCGGCATATCTGACGGCTGGAGCGCAAGATTCGGGTGGACCACGGCAGGCGCGAAGGCCTAGCTATGGCCTATGATCCCTTGTGGAGCTCACAATCCCATGCTGTGCCAAGTCCAATCCACCGAAAACCTGTCCGACTACCGCCACGTGCGCCGGACCATCGCGTTCATCTCGGAGACCTGGCGGGATCAGCCGCCGCTCGACGAAATCGCCGCCCATGTCGGTCTCAGCTCCGGCCACCTGCAGCATGTCTTCACCCGCTGGGCGGGCTTGAGCCCTAAGGCCTTTCTGCAGGCAATCACCCTTGATCATGCCCGGACCTTGTTGCGCGATTCGGCGAGCATCCTGGATGCCGCCTACGAAGTCGGGCTGTCGGGACCGAGCCGGCTGCACGATCTCTTCGTGACCCACGAGGGCATGTCGCCCGGCATTTACAAAGCGCGTGGCCGGGGCGTCACCATCCATTACGGATTCCATCCATCGCCGTTCGGCACGGCCATCGTCATGGCAACTGACGCCGGCTTATGCGGGCTCGGCTTTGCTGACGAGGGCGAGGAGGCCGCAGCCCTCGCCGACCTGCGCTCGCGCTGGCCCGAAGCCGACTACATTGAGGATACTTCGCTGATTGGAAGCTATGCCCATCGCATCTTTGATCCCCAGCTGTGGCGGCCCGATGCGCCTCTGCGGGTCGTCTTCATCGGCACCGACTTCGAAGTTCGGGTGTGGCAGACGCTGCTAAGGATTCCGTTTGGCAAGGCTTCGACCTATTCCGACATCGCAAGCCATCTCGGTAAGCCCCATGGGGCGCGCGCGGTGGGAGCCGCGGTCGGGCGTAATCCGGTCTCGTTCGTGGTCCCGTGCCATCGGGTGCTCGGCAAATCGGGCAGCTTGTGCGGCTACCATTGGGGCCTCACCCGCAAGCGCGCCATTCTGGGCTGGGAAGCCGGACTATCAGCAGCGGCATGAGGCGCGGTTCAGCTTGGGCGGCACTGCCGGTCGACGACTCGCTGCAGGAGGTCCGAATAGTGCTCAAAGGGGGCCACGCGCATGTCCGGCACCTTGGCGGCCTCGTCCCACAGCCGCACCCGCACGGCGGCCTCGAAATGCGGGCTGGCGCGGAAGTTCTCGATCTCATCGGCGCTCATCGGCCCACCCTGGAGCGCCAGTGTCTTAACGGAAGCTTCCGAAAGCTTGCCGAAATAGCCGGGATCGGTAGCGCACAGATAGCGCTTGGCGGCGACATGGAGGCGAACGCATTCGGTGACAAGCGGCGGGAAGAACCGTTCCAGCACCCGCGCCCCGGCCTCGTCGTGGTGATTGTCAAGCCCCTGATCGATGTAATCGTCGCCGAACTCGCCGGTATAGTGGCCGATGTCGTGCAGCAGCGCTGCGGCGACGAGCTCTTCGCTGGCGCCCTCTGATTGGGCGAGATGAGCGCCTTGAAGCATGTGCGCGGACATCGTGACCGCCTCGCCGAGATAAGACTCCGCCCCACGGCGGGCGAAAATGTCGGCCAGAAAGGCGACGATGGTGGCGGGCGTCAGATCGT
>CAYWVA010000181.1:0-5538 GCA_964461545.1 uncultured Rhizobiaceae bacterium
TTCGACTTCGCCAAGGTGACCGAGCAGTCCCGCGACAACCCGGTCTTCTATGTCCAGTACGCCCATGCCCGGATTTCCTCGGTGTTCCGCAACGCTGCGGCCGATCTGGAAGGAGTTGACCTTGGTCCGTCGGCACTGGCAGGTGCCGACCTCGCGCTGCTTGACGATCCAGGTGAGCTTCAGATCATCCGCCGCATCGCCGGATATCCGCGCCTCGTGGAAGCTGCGGCCGAGGCTCATGAGCCGCATCGCATCGCCTTTTACCTCTACGACCTAGCGAGCGATTTTCATGCTTTGTGGAATAAAGGCAAAGACTCGCCGCAATTGAGATTTATCTCGAAGCAACGGATGCATGTTACAATCGCCCGGCTGGCACTGTTACGCTCGATTCAGAATGTTTTGGCCAACGGGTTGGGGATACTGGGCGTGAGGCCCGTCCAAGAAATGTGAAGTGGACAGATTGATGCAGGATTCGACGAAGGACGGATCGGCGGGTGGCGATCGTCGGAGCTGGCGGGAGCGGCTCGGTGTCGGTCAGGATCTGCCGAAAATCTCTGACGAGTTTCAGCCATCCCATGATGATTCAGAGGGGGACCGGCCGCTTGAGGCTCGGGGGATTGAGGATGCTCAGTCGGAGCCCCGGAGCGCGTCGCATCCGGCTTCAAATGCACAACCCATTCAGGATGGTGACCCGCCCGGCGCCAAGATTGGTACTCCGGTGCGGCCGGCACCAATGGCGCCGCGCGTGTCGCGGCCGACGGTGCAGCCGGGCACCGACCACTCGTCCGGGCTGGAGATGCCGGCGTCCAAGGCCAGTGACGCAAAGCGGCCCTACCCTGCCCGCCCCACGCTACGACCATTGAACCCACCCGCCCAGCCGGCGCATAAGCCGGCCGAGGAACCGCAAAAGTTAACGGGCCAGGCTCCCAGGCCAGGCGCAAGCCAGTCCCAGGGCCCCGCCCCAGCCACGGCGCGCCCTGGATATTCGCCGCGGATGAGCCCGACACCGACTTCCCAGCGCCCAATTCCGCCGACACGGGGGCCGGCTGCATACGCCCCGCCGGGCCGATCGAGCACCGCAGCTGGCAACGACTCCTTTGGTGAACGCCTGCGGGCACAGCGTGAAGCCGCCGAGCTGCTGGCTCAGCAGCGACTGGCCGCACGTGACAGGACAGCCCACAGCGGCGCGGACATAAAGAGGGGGCTAGACCCGCGCCATGTGGAGCCTACACGGCAGGCTGGAGCCGCCTCTCAGCCTGAGCCAAGTGCACACCCCAAGCCGGCCGGTGCGGAGCAGCCCCGGTTCACCTTCGCTCAAGAAGAGATCGCCGCAGCCCAGCGCGAGACCCCCCCTCTTCGCGATGTGCTGCCCACCGCTGACGGTGACGGGTCCCGGGTTTCGGCGGCACCGCCCTATACCCCGCCCAACGCTGAGTTGCGAAGCGAGCCGCATGCGGACGGACGGGCACTTCCGGGCGAGACGTACAGCCGCATGCCGCCCCCCTATGAGCCACCTCATGGCACCGCAGGTGAGGATTATCATCCAGACGCCCGCGCCACTTTCCATGACGAAGACGCCGACCGTGACTCCGACCTGGTCGGGCGTACGCCCGACTATCGTTATGAGGACGACGGCATGTTCGAGGATGAGCCGCCGCGCTACCAGGCGACCCCGGCGCGGGCCAGCGCCGCCGATTACAGCGCCGCCTATCGCGAGTTTGAAGACGAGTTTGAACAAGAAGAACCCAGGCGCGGCGCCGGACCCATGCTGGTGCTGCTGTCGCTGCTGGCCATGGCCGTTATCTTCGGCGGAGTCATGTACTGGTATCTGCAGTTGCAGGGTTCTCCGGCGCCGGAAGCTGCCGAACTGCCGGTCATCGCCGCCCCGGAAGAGGCGGCCAAGGCGGATCCGGAGCCCGTGCAGCAGCCGCAAGCAGCCGTGCAGCCACCCAGGCGCAAGCAGATCTACGACCGCATACTGGGCCAGGAGACACTGGAGCCGGAACGGATCGTCCCAACCGAGGAGGAGCCGCGGCTCAGGCAGATCCAGCAGCCCCAAACCCAACAGCCACCGCGCGCCTCCGACCAGAGCGAGAGCCCGGGTGCCGCCCGGCCGCAACAGTCGACCGAGCCACTGCCACTTCCCTTGCCACCGCCACCCGGCGCCGGTGGCACCGGTGAGCAGGGCGACCTCCTCGTCCCCGGGATGGCCAACACCGTGGCGGCGTCGCGCTCTCCAGAGCCGGCCCGGCTCACCTTGCCGGAGCCCGCCGCGGCGCCGGCCCGGGCAAGCGACCCGACAGACCGGCAAACGTCTCGGCAGGCCAGCATCCAGCCTCAGGCCGGCGAGTCTGTGCTGCCGTCTCATCAGGCCGCTCAACAGGCAGAAAGCCGCGATGCCGAGGCGGCATCTCAGCCGTCTTATCCCGCGCCGACCGCGTCGCTGCCCTATCCTGTGCCCTTGTCTCCGCTTGCCTATCCTGAAGTTGCGGAGGAGAGGCCGACACAGGACCAGACAATCGAGCCTGAACAAGCTACGGCGGTTGTCCTTTCCGATCCCGAGCCCGAGCCCGAGGGGGCGCAAGCCTCCGATGTCCCTCTGCCGCGGACCAAGCCCGAGCCGCCAGCCGGGGTAAGGGCGGCCACGGCGCCAGCGCCTCAAACCCAGCCGCAACCACAGCCACAGCCACAAAGGAGCGTGGCACCGCAGACTTCCGGTAGCGGTCCCATGCAGATCACCCCCACCGTGCTTGCTCCTGAGCGGGCCACCGCGGTCCAGCAGCGCCAGGCACTGCAGCCCCAGCCGGCACAGCAAGCGACGTCCGAATCCCCAGCACCCAGCCGTTTCATCGGCCGCGAGCACGACCCGCTGGACGGTCATAGGTCGTCCTTCTCGGGCACTCCGACCATCGCGTCGGAGCCCGTGGCGCGGCAGCTGGCAAGCCCGCAGCAGCCGACCCCGCCGGCGGCTCGGCAGCAGGTCGCCGCGGTCGCCCCCGAGGCAGCGCCCCGCCAGTCCGAGGCGGTCGGCGGATACGTCGTGCAGCTGGCTTCGTTCCGAACCGAGTCCGAGGCACTCGGCGAATACCAGCGTCTGGTGCAGCGTTATCCAGCGCTGATCGGCGGGCTCAAGTCGCGCGTCCAGCAGGCCAGCCTCGGCCAGAGCGGCACCTTCTACCGCCTTGGCGTCGGCCCGGTGGCAGACAGGAACGCGGCAACAAAGCTGTGCAATGACCTGATTCAAGCCGGCGAGAAGGATTGCCTGGTGCGTCGCAACTAGCCGCCGTCGCAAGCGGCTATGGCGATCGGCGCATTCATCTGCGGCTGCCGCGGTCTGGCGCTCGCGCCCGAAGAAATCGCATTCCTCCGTGAGAGCGATCCTTGGGGCTTCATCCTCTTCAAGCGCAACATCGACTCTCCCGAACAAGTCCGTAAGTTGACGGACCATTTCCGCAGCGTAGTCGGACGGGACGATGCCCCTGTCCTGGCCGATCAGGAGGGCGGGCGCGTCCAGCGCCTGGGACCGCCCCACTGGCGGCGCTATCCGGCAGCCCGGCGGTTCGGCGAACTCTACCGCGTCGACCCGCTGAGTGGCCTTGCCGCAGCGAGATGGATGACCCGCCTCATGGCCGACGACCTCTACCAAGCCGGGATCACCGTGGACTGTCTGCCGGTTGGCGACGTGCCACAGCCCGGCAGCCACGACATTATCGGAGACCGCGCATATGCCGCCGAACCAGAGCTTGTGGCGCTGCTTGCACGAGCCGCCATGGCGGGACTGATGGACGGCGGCGTGCTGCCGGTTGTAAAGCATGTCCCCGGGCACGGCCGGGCCCGTGCCGACAGCCACCTGAGCCTGCCGGTCGTCGATACTCAGCACACGCAGCTGGCCAGGACCGATTTCCTGCCCTTTGCGGCCCTGGCAGACGCGCCCATGGCGATGACCGCCCATGTCGTCTACTCGGCCCTCGACAGCGATGCTCCCGCCACCTTGTCAGCCCATGTCATCCAATCCGTGGTGCGGGGGGAAATCGGCTTTGCCGGCTTGCTGATGACCGACGACCTGTCCATGAAGGCGTTGGCGGGTCCCCTGGGTCAGCGGGCCAGGACGGCAATCGCCGCCGGATGCGACATTGCCCTCCACTGCAATGGCGACCTCGCAGAGATGCAGGCGGTGGCCGCCGAGGCCGGGACTCTCGGCGGTCCTGCTCTTGCCCGTGCCCACGCCGCCCTGTCGAGCGCCCGCCCGCCGGGGGAGGTCGACCGCGCGCAGATCGAGAGCCGGCTAAGTGATTATGGAGGCCGATCGGGCATAGAGCTGCTATAAAGGAGGGAGGGAAACGCGAATCATCGTCGGAACGGTGAAAAGGAGCTGATGCGACCGCAGGACGGCGAGGGCGAGGTTTGGCCGGACGGCGAGGGACCGGTGCGGCGCGATGCTGAACGCCCGGACGGCGAGCAGTTGATCGTTGACGTGGCCGGGTTTGAAGGCCCCCTCGACCTTCTGCTCGAACTGGCCCGCCGCCAAAAAGTCGACATTTCCCGCATTTCGGTGCTGGCGCTCGCCGAGCAGTATCTCGCCTTCTTCGACAGGGCCAGGCGGCTGAGGCTCGATCTCGCCGCGGAGTATCTCGTCATGGCCGCCTGGCTCGCTTATCTCAAGTCGCGCCTGCTGCTGCCCGACCCGACAGGCCCGGACGAGCCACCAGCGGAGGAACTCGCTGCACGGCTGGCCTTCCGGCTGCAGCGCCTCGAAGCCATGCGGGCAGCCGCAGCACAGCTTATGGCACGCAGCCGGCTTGGAATGGACGTCTTCGCCCGCGGAAGCCCAGAGCCGCTCATTGTGGACCGACAGATCCGCTATGACGACACGCTGTTCGACCTGCTCAAGGCCTACGCCGAACGCCGCCAGCGAAGCCAGGCGCACCGGCGCTATGCCCTTGTGCGCCGGCGCGTGTGGTCGGTGAACGAGGCCCGCACCATTCTTGAGCGCCTGCTTGGCGCCATGGACGATTGGGGCCGCTTCGATGGCTGGCTTGCCGACTATCTGCGCGAGCCAGCAGAACGCGCCTCGTTTGTTGCCTCGAGTTTTACAGCCAGCCTCGAGCTCACTCGCGACGGCAAGCTGGAACTGCGCCAGGAGCGGGCGTTTGAGCCTATCTACATGCGGCGCCGGAGCGTGGCGGCCGGCCAGATCTAGGGGAAGAAGATGACGAGAACCGACCGCGCGGCCCCCTTTGAGGCCTACGATCCTGACGGCGAGCCCATTGCCGGAAATGTCATGCTGCACCCTCGCCTCGATGCGGCCCATCAGCTGCGCATCGTCGAAGCCCTTCTGTTTGCGTCCGGCGAGGCTTTGACCAAGGACCAGGTCGCCAAATGTCTGCCCGATGGCAGCGATGTCGCTCACCTGCTGAGTGAGCTCAAACAGGCTTACGCCGGCCGTGGCGTCACTTTGGTCGAGGTCGCCGGCAAATGGACGTTTCGTACCGCCGCCGACCTGAGCTTCCTGTTGCGGCGTGAGGCCGTTGAACAGCG
>CAYWVA010000182.1:0-5497 GCA_964461545.1 uncultured Rhizobiaceae bacterium
AGCTTGACCATGCGGCGGGCGTAGTCGAGCAGCTTCTCGCCGTCGATCGTCAGGCGGTTCTGACGCCCGTCGCGCACGAACAGCGGACGGCTGACGATGTCCTCCAAGCGCTTGATCTGCATGCTGACCGCGGACTGGGTGCGCCCGACGTCATCAGCCGCCCGGGTGAAACTGCCGGTGTCGGCGATGGCAATGAAGGTCTTCAACAAATCGAGGTCGAGATTGGCAATCATGGTCGCGCTCCATCCATCAGCGGCGTTGATCCGAAACATAAGTCTTATTCGTTAGATTTATCAAGAGCCGCTCGCCATTTAAAGGTCATTGCAGATGCCGACCGCAACCGAAGCGGCGGCGACGCCAGGAAAAACCAGCGGTTTCTCCCGAACCAGAGGAGTTTTGCCATGACCGACCATACCTTGCCACGGGCGACAAGCCTCGGCGTCGCCGAGACGGTCTCCGGACTGCGCCAGCTCGCCTCGCACTGGCTGAAGCGGCGGCGCCTCTACAAGCTCCAGCAGCTCGACGATCATATGCTCAACGACATCGGGCTGTTGCGCGAAGAGGTCGACGCGTCTCTCCAGCAGCCGCTCTCGATCGACCCCATCTGGGACCTCAACCAGCGCGCCCGGGCGCGGCGGATCTGCGGGCCGAAGTTCAGGTTCCGGTAGCAGATAATGCCTGTCCCAACGCAAAGTCAGTCCTCCGCAAGATCGGCAAGGCGCCGGTGCGGAGGACCGCTTGCGTTGATTACCCTCGATCGGTCCCGTCGAGCAGGTCGCCCAGTACCTCGTCGAGCGCCGGGCGGTGCGACGGGGCATGGTCAAGCCTGCCGCGGCGCCTTGCCATGCGGCGCCGGAAACTTGTTCGGCGGCGAAACATCGAGCGCGCGGTGCCTTCCACAATACCTCGCAGGATGGCCTGACCCAGGCCTTTCAGTATGCCTGCAGCGCCGGACTCGGCGAGTTCGTTGTGGGCCTGATGCTCTAGCCGGCGCGCCATCGCCCCCAGCAGGAGGCATGCCGCCAGGGTCATCAGCCTGGCGAACACCCCGGCATCGAGGCCGGCAGGCGGCCTGATCGCCGTCGCGTGCTGGCGGGCCGCATCCACTGAGCCGTAGAGGTAAGTCAGCATTTCTTCTCCGTCACGGATTGCCTCACGCCCCAGCAGGGCGCGCGGGTCGTCGAGGTAGCGCTGAAAGCCACCGTGGGCGACGACGTCGAGCACGATCTCGCTCTCGGCCGGATCATGGGCACGCTCGCTGAGTTGGCGCGCCATGGCCGGCAACAGCCGCTCAATGGCAGCCCGTGCCACCGGCTCGTCGACGCCTATGGCGCCCCCGACGGTGCGGATCAGCAGGCCCTGCTGGCCGGCTGCGATGATCGCCATCAGCGACATGGCAGACTCCCTTGCGGTGCGGCACCCTAAACAACCGCCTTCGGGCTCTCAATGTTTCTCGCCGGCGATGCCCACCGCGAAGCCTGGTCAGGCGGGATCGAGACCGTGGTGGCCTAGTGCCGCCACGAGCCGCTCGAAGGTGGTGAAATGATGCCCACTGAGACCGGCGGCAATGGCACCTTCGACATTGGCGGGCTTGTCGTCGATGAAGAACGCCTCGGAAGGACCGAGCCCTACCTCATGCAGCGCCGCCAAATAGATGGCTTGATCAGGCTTCCTGACATGGAAGTCGCAGGAGACGAAGACGTGCTTGCCAAACAGCCGCGGCACTTCGGGAAAGACCTCGTCGAGTGCCGGCTTGAACAGTGCGACATTGTTGGTGAGGACTGCAATCATGACCTTCGCCGTCAGCCGCTCGGCCAGCGCCAGCACCTCGTAGCTCGGCACCATGGCGGCGCGCCGCGCCGCGATCCATTGGGCGCGGCTGATCGGGTAGCTGAGCCGCTCAGCAAAGGCCTTCAGATAGGCCTCAGGCGTCGCGTAGGCTCCGGCATCGGCAGCGTCTTCGAAGCCGGAGCCCCACAGGTCGTGGTGGATCGTCTCCGGCGACCGCCCCGAAAGCTCGGCCAGCGCTTCGAGCCGTCGCTCGACGTCGTATCGGCACAGGACGCCGTCCAGGTCGAACAGGACGAGACGTATCGGCATCGTCGGCTCCGCCGTTTGCTACGTCTTCCCTGTACTTAAGCACGCTGGCGCTGAGCGACCAAGCACCGCCGGTCATCTAACCCGCAGCTGGCTTCAACTGCTGCCAGGTATTGGGCTGGGACAACATGGCGCGCAGATAGGCGAGATTGGCTTCGACGGTCTCCGGCGGCAGATCCCGGCTGGCGATGTCGCGGGCTTCCTCAAAGCGGCCTTGCAGGCCGACCGCCAGGGCGAGGTTCTGGCGCACGCGCGGCTCAACGTCGCCGCTGGGAAGGCCGGAGGCCTCGCGCAGCGCGGCTTCGGCCGCCTTGAGGTCGCCCTCCAGCATATACGACATGCCAATGTTGTTGAGCACCGTGAGCCTGTTGGCCCCGGCTTCGAGCGCGATGGCATACTGCTGGCGTGCTTCGGCGGATTTGCCCTGCTGGTCAAGGGCCGAGCCGAGCGCGGAATGGACCGTCCAGTCGGCTTGTCCAGAATCGACTACCCGTCTCAGGATCCGCTCGCCATCCGCGGCCCGCCCGTGATGGGTCAGCTGCTTGCCGTAATAGGCGGTAAACTTGACGTCGGCAGAGTTGCGGCGGGCAAGTTCGTCCAGCACCTTGAGCTGGTCATCGGTCTGGCCCAGAGCCTGGAGATTAGCTGCATAGGAAAGGCCGAGCTCGACGTTGCCAGGATCGGCCTGCCAACTTTTGCCGGCGCGTGCCGTTTCCTTGAACGAGGCCTCCCCAATGCTGCTCGTGGTAATCGGCGCGTCAAGGCGACTGGTGCTCTGGGTGGACTGACAGGCGCCGGCGGTCAACCCGATGACCACCAGAAGAACGACGGCCGTGAGCCGCCGCGGAACGCGCCACCGCACATGGCAAAACAAGAAAGACATGGCTCCCCCCAGGCGGCCTCAGGTATGGCCGAGGCCTCGCTAAGCCATGTTCACCAACAGATATCAATAAATCATTAACCATACCGGATTGCCGAGTCCGGCCGATCTCCCTAAAAGCCGCGGGACCCAAGCACGGAGTCCCGATGACCGACTTCGCACACATCCTGCTCGACAGAGATACCGCTGAAACCGCCCGTCCCATCTATAGCGTCGCCAGGGAGAGCCTCGAGGCCGCCCTTGGCCGTCTGGGGGAACCCCAGCGCGCCTGGACCAAGGCCCACGGGTTTGCCGCCCAGCCGGGCCGCACAATGATGCTTCCGGGCCCGGCAGGCGAGATCGCCGGCGTTCTTTTCGGCCTCGGTGAAGCAGGCAAGCCGCCGGATCCGTTTCTGGCCGGCAAGCTCGCAATCGAACTCCCCGAGGGGCACTACGTTTTTGCCGGCGAGCCGCCCGGCAACCTCCGGCTGGCGGCGCTGGGTTGGCTTCTGGAGAGCTATCGGTTCGATCGCTACCGCAGCGCCAACGGCTCGCCCGCCCGCCTGGTATCGCCTCAAGGCGTCGACCACACCGACCTGTTGCAGATCGCCGAGGCTGTCGCCCTGGTGCGCGACCTGGTTAACACCCCGGCCGGCGACCTCGGGCCGGCCGAACTTGCAGCCGCCGCAGGCGACCTTGCCGCCCGGTATGGAGCCGAGATTCGGGTGGTCGGCGGCGAAGAACTCGCCAAGGGATCTCCCATGATTCACGTGGTCGGCGCCGCCAGCCCGCGCGCCCCACGGCTCATCGACATCGTGTGGGGTTCACCGGATGCTCCCAAGGTGACCGTAGTGGGCAAGGGCGTGTGCTTTGACACCGGCGGGCTCGACATCAAGTCGTCGGGCAACATGGCTTTGATGAAGAAGGACATGGGCGGGGCCGCCAACGCCCTGGGGCTGGCAGCGATGATCATGGCGTCCGGCTTGGCGGTGCGCCTGAGGGTGCTCATCCCAGCACTCGACAACGCCATCGCCGGCGACGCATTTCGGCCGGGCGACGTGCTCAGGAGCCGCAAGGGGCTTACGGTGGAAATCGGCAACACCGATGCCGAAGGACGACTGGTGCTCGCCGATGCGCTCACCCTAGCCGACGAGGAGCAGCCGGATCTGCTCATCGACCTGGCAACCTTGACCGGCGCCGCCCGGGTAGCGCTGGGGCCAGACCTGCCCGCCTTTTATACCGACAATCACGATTTCGCCCAGGCGATCGAGCGCCACGGGCTCAACGAGAACGACCCGGTATGGCGACTGCCGCTATGGGAGCGTTATCATTGCCTGTTCGAAAGCAAGATCGCCGATGTCAACAATGCCGGCAATTCCGGATTCGCCGGATCGATCACCGCGGCGCTATTCCTCAAGCGGTTCGTGGAGCGGGCGAAGTGCTATGTACATTTTGACATCTTCGCCTGGACACCGGTGGCCAGGCCTGGCCGCCCGTTCGGCGGCGAGGCCCAGGCGATCCGCGCGCTCTATGCGCTCATGGAAGAGCGATACCGCGGTTAAGTGAATGGCTTGCCAGCCCATTGCGCTTGCGATTAACTGGTACGCAGCCGTAACGATCCCAGCTTGGCAGTGCGCGGATGGCAGTCCGGTTGACCAGCGGCGAGGCTCTGAGACTGTGGCAATCGGTGCACCTGCATTTCGTGCGCGGCCACGAACCGGACTTGTCGGCGCGCCAGATGGCCATCCTGCTCACCGTGTATCTCGAGGCGCCGCCGCATACGGTGCGGGGACTGGCAGGCAGGCTACAGGTGTCGAAGCCGGTCATCACCCGCGCCCTCGATTCGATGGGCAAGCACAATTTGGTGACCCGGCGCCGCGACGAGCACGACCGGCGCAACGTGCTGATCCACCGCACCGTCGCCGGCGCGCTCTACCTGGAGCGGCTTGGTGACACCGTGCGCGACCTTGCACAGCAGATCCGGTCCTGACCGCATGGCACTCGATCGCCGCCTTCATGCCTACCGGCCCGATCTCGCCGACGCGCGCCTTGAAGGACAGGTCACTGCTGCGCGCTATGCCGAGGGGCGGCCACATACCGTCACCGCGGCGCTCATCGACGTCAGAAACGCCCCGCGAGCCGATGCCAGCCAGACGACCCAGGCGCTGATGGGCGAGGCGGTCGCCGTGTTCGACATCGAAGGCGACTGGGCATGGTGCCAGTTGGCCCGCGACGGCTATGTCGGCTATGTCCCGGCTGGAGCGCTCGCGGAAGGGCTCAGACAATCCCGCCACGAAGTGGCCGTGCTGAGCACGTTCCTTTATCCCGCCCCCGACCTCAAAACGGTGCCCTACACTTCCATCTACATGAACACGCCGCTCATGGTGGTGGAGCAGGGCGACAAGTGGTCGCGGATCGCCGATGGCCGATATGTCTTCACGCGGCACCTGCGCCCGCTGGGGACAGCCTCCGGCGAGCCGGTTGCTGTGGCGCAACTGTTCGAGCACGTGCCCTATCTGTGGGCCGGCAGGACATTGCTGG
>CAYWVA010000183.1:0-5497 GCA_964461545.1 uncultured Rhizobiaceae bacterium
GCGGTGGTTCTGGCGCATGCCCTGGCGGTGCGCCATTTCGGCGACAACCGAAAGGCGGTGCTCAGTCAGCTCCCCCTCGCGGTCCTGATGGTCCTCTACACGGCACTGGGCCTGTGGCTTCTGTCGACGCCGGTGGCAGGCTGACGCCTTGGCGCCATCGCGCTCTAGCGTGGCACACCAAGGGCGAGAGGCGACGACGGCACGCGCCATTGCATACGCTTTGCGTTCTTGATCCGCGCCAGCAGGACCAGCGTGGCCAGGTTGGCGGCTCCGGCTGCCGCGGCAAGCGCAAAGGAGGCGCCGTAGCTGCCCGTGACGTCGAACAGCCATCCTGAGACATAGGCGCCTGCGCCCATGCCCAGCCAGGCCACCATCCCGACGACGCCGGTCGAGCGTCCGACATGAGTGGCCGGCACGGCTTCGCGCACGGCAAGGATCAAACTTGTCATGTTGCCGGCAAAGCCGAAGCCGAACACGACGGCGACGGGAACGATGATCGCCATCTCAGGGGTCGAGACGAACCAGAACACCGTCACCGTCTGCAGCACCGAGGCGATCATATAGGCTGGCAGCGCCCCGATGCGGTCTGCAAGCATGCCGATGGCGATACGCCCCACCGCACCGACGGCCATGATGGTAAACAGGATCCCGGCGCCGACCGCCGTGGAATGGCCCTGGTGGCACATGACAGAGACCACATGCACCAGAGGAACCGCCATGCAGAAGCAGCAAAAGAACCCCGCGGCGGACAGCCAGGCGGTGCTCGCCTGAGGCGGCATGCCCCATCCGGCCGTGCCGGGCATCGCCGGCGTGGCGCCCGAGGCGGTCCCGTCTGGCCGCGTGATCAAGGCCATCAGCGGCACCAGGATCACGAGATAGGCGATCCCCGACCACAGATAGGCGCCGCGCCAGCCCAAGCCGGTGATCGCCCATTCCATGAGGAGCGGCACAAGGCCTTGCCCGAGAGCCCCGCCAGCGGTCAAGATGCCGATCGCCAGACCGCGCCGGCGCTCGAACCACAGGCCGACCACGCTGGCCAGCGGCGCGAAAAGGCAGGCAAAGCCGGCGGCCCCGAGAAGGAACGAAATGACATGCAGCTGGAGGCTGGTCTCGATCTGCGACGCCAATAGGAGCCCCGTTCCCAGCACCGCAGCGCCAAGTACAACCACCGAACGCAAGTGCCGGGTGTCGGCCAGCCGGCCCCACAACAGCCCGCCGCTCGCCATGCCGATGGTCATCAAGGTGTAGGCAAACGACAGTTCGGCGCGCGACCAGCCGAAGGTGTCCTCGAGCGGCGCCATGAATACTGAAAAGCTCGACGTGACGCCGAAGCCGAGGCCCATGCCGATGGTGGACGCGGCCAGGATCATCCAGGCCGGTGCGTGCAGACGGGAGGGTTGGGCCACGCAGTGTTGATCGGGTTTCATCGGCTCGCTCCATGTCAGCCCCCGTTCGGGGTCGAGCCGAACTTGCCGGCGCCGCGCTAGGACGAGCGTTTGAACGAGCAGAGAAATGGGCAGGACTAGCGTGGTATCGCCGGTTCCGCGTCCGATGAAATCGGTTGCCGCTGGCAGGCACTGCTGGCATAGCGACTTCACGTGTCAGCCAGTGTGAGGGCTCGCCGGATGGACGACACTATGCTTGCCCGCTATGGCGGACTGCCCGTCATCGCCAAGATTGTTCTGGATTTCTACGATCGCGTCTTGTTGTCAGATCGCCTCAAGGGCTACTTCGCGGATGCCGAGATGCGCCGGCTTGTCGAGCATCAGGCAAAGTTCATCGCCTCGATCATGGGGGGGCCCGCCAGCTTCACAGGCGAATATCTGCACGAAGTGCATGCGCATCTGAGCATCGACGAGCCTGCCTTCAATGAGATGATGAGGCTGCTCGAAGAGACATTGCATGACGCCAGGTTCGCCGCAGGGGACGTCGAGGCGATCATGGCGGAAATGCGCGCGCGGGCACCTTATGTCGTCACCTGCCCCCGGGCGTGAGCCGACCCGGCGGTGGCCAGGGCGCTGAGCGCATCGGCGACGCAACGGCAAGCATCCTCAAGTCCGATCGCCGCAAATAGCTGAGCGGCAATCTCCAGGTCCCTGGCGGCCGCACGCCTGTCGCGCTCGCCACGCGCCAGACCGAGCGCAAAGCGCGCCCGCGCCATCTCGGGGCGGAACTTCGCCTGCTCGGCCGTCTCGCAGGCCTGATTGAGCAGAGCGATGCGCTGTTCCCCCGACGCCCGCTCGGCCATGGCGCGCAAAACCGTCACCTCGATCCAGTGGTCCCGGTTGTGGCGCGCCAAGGCGAGGACGGTCTCGAGCTCGGCTTTGCTGTGCTGCTTGGTCGACCCGGCACAGGCACAGGCCAGCAGCGCCTGGGCATAGGCCTCGAACTGCGGCAGATCGAAGGTCTTTGCCTCGGCGGCGGCCTGCCGCAGCGTCTCGCAGGCCGCTGCGCGGTCGCCGATGGCATACTCGGCATGTCCGAGCACGGCCGACAGCCAGGGCCGGAACGATGCAGCCGCCTCGGTGTGGCGGTCGCCGACGACTGCTTTGAAGCTCGCCACGAATGCGGCTGTGGGTCCGCGAACGATCTCAACCAGCGCGCCGCAATAGCGCGCCGCCAGGATGTCGAATGGCCGCCCCACCTCTTCGGCGATCTGGGCCGCCTGGGCTGCGGCGCCATCGGCCGCCTTGAAGTCTCCCAACAGCGCCTGGGCAAAGGCGTAATGGCCCAGATACCACACCGCCCGGGTTCCCAGCAGACCAAAGCGATCGTGGCGCCAATCGCCGGTGAAGCGCTCGAAGTGCGGCTCGAGATGGCGCAAGGCGCTGGTCGCATCGGCGCGCATGAGAAGCGCCTGTGCCGCGGCCAGATCGGCCTCGCTGGCATAGCGATCCGCGCCATTGGCGCGCGCCAGATCTCGCAGTTCGTCAGCGGCAGCCAGTGCTTCATCGATCCTCCCGTGCGAGCTGTAAAGGTAGCTCTGGTGGATCAACACCTGCCAATGGCGCTCGAGGTCACCCAGTTTCCGGGCAAGGTCCTTGGCCTCCTGCAGCCGGGTCGCTGCCTTGGCGAACGAGCCGATGGCATCATAGACCGGCCGCATGCGGGTGCGCACATCGACGGCGCGACGGTCCCTCTCGGGGCTTTCGGGGAGAGAATCGACCGCATGCACGGCCTGTTCAAGCCAGCGCGCCGCCTTGTTGTAGGCGGACAGGTCGACCGCCTTGTCGGCTGCCTGCACCAGATAGGTTACCGCCGCACTCCATTCCTCGGCGCGGAAGGCATGATCGGCAAGCTTCTCGGCTAGGTCGTTCAAGGAGCCGGCGTACAGGCGCTCCATCGCTAGCAGCGTGTGGCGATGGAGTTTGCGCCGGCCGCTTGTGGTCAAACTGTCATAGGCGACCTGCTGGGTCAGGGCGTGCTTGAACGAATGCTCAACGATCGGGAAGCTCTGCAGCTCGAACAGGAAGTCCGATCGTGTCAGCCTCGCCAGCACATCTTCGAGGGTCTCAGGGGTGTGCGGCACCAGGGCGGCAAGGAGCGGCTGGGGGACATTGGCGCCGATGACGGCGGCGATCTGGAGAACCGAACGATCCTCCTCCGACAGCCGGCCGATGCGCGCCGCGATGACCGACTGGACCGATGCCGGCAACTGAATGTCGACGCTGCCCGCCACGCGATAGTCGCCTTCGCCGCGCACCAGCTGGCCCGTTTCCACCAAGCTTCGCACCCATTCCTCGAGGAACAGGGGCGTCCCCTCGGAGCGCTCGATCAGTAGCGATTTCAAGTCATTCAGACTGTCGTGAGCGCCGAGAATGCTGTCCAGCAGAGCGCTCGCCTCGCTGTGGCCCAGCGGCTGCAGATTGACAACCTGGAGATGGCTGTCGCCCAGCCCGCTCCTGGTGTATTCCGGCCGATAGGTGACAATCAGCAGAATGCGATGGGCGGAGATTGTCTCGGCGATCTTGCGCACCACCGAGACGCTTTCGGTGTCGGCCCAGTGCAGGTCCTCAACCAGGAGGGCTATCGGCTTGCGCCGGCTCTCCGACGACAGCAGTGATCGCACCGCGGCACGAACCCGCCGCCGCCGTTCCGAGCCGTCGAGCGCCAGCCATTCGGCGTCGCCGATCTGCAGGTCGAGAACGAAGGCAAGCGGCGGTATGAGACGGGCATCGAGGCCGTGCTCAGCAACCTTCTTCTCAAGCCGCTCCAGTGCCCCGGATGGGCTTTCCGGATCCGCGATGCCGCAGACCGCGCGAAGCAGTTTCTTGATGACGTGATAGCTGACACTGGCGTCCAGCTCCATGCCGCCGCATTCCAGGACGGTGAATCCGGCTACCTCCGGCAGAGCCAGGAATTCATGGGTCAGACGCGACTTGCCGACGCCGGGCTCGCCGACGATGGCGATTACGTGTCCGGTCCCTTCCCGCACTCGCTGCCAAGCCTGGCGGAGCAGGTCAAGCTCTAACTGTCGCCCGACCAGGGTGGTGAGGCCCTGGTTGGCCCTCAGGTGCCAACGCGACAGGGCGGAGTTCTCGCTCAGCAGCTCATAGGCGTGATCGTTTCGAACCGCCTGCGTGAGATCGTCAGGCAGGATGCGTTCCATGCTGACATATCCACCCGCCGCCTGACGCGCCCGGCCGGTGGCGGCGATGACGGCACGGCGCAAAGTGCGCATGAGCTGGGCGGCAGTCCGCGGGGGAGCCCCCACCACCTCGAGTGTCGATCGCTGGTCATCTAAGCGGCGCCGGAGCAGCGCCTCGCCAGTGTCGATCCCGGCCCGCAGCCGCGCCGTTCCCTGTGACTGAGCATCGACCACCGACTTCGCCGCCAAGGCCGCCCTGCAGGCCAGATAGGCATGGTCTTCGGTAGCGCGCGTGGCCCCGAACACCGCCGTCAACGACCCGTCGGAACGCGACAAGATCGTTCCGTAATGACGTTCAACGGTGGCGGCGACCTGATCGAAAAGCGGATCAAGGTGATCGGCAAAGATCTCCGGGTCGTCCAGCTCGAACGCCTGCAATGGGCTGACGATCTCAAGCGCCAGCACCGTCACGTGGCGACGGTCACCGTCGAGTTCCAGCCGCGGGGGCTTGTCCACTGGGTGACTCTGGTCGGCGGACGCGAATGCTCTCAGCTCCGACAGGAAGGTCTCAAATGCAGGCTCGTTGGCAAGCATGATGTGATTGCCCGTCTCGAGCGGCACGAAACGCGCACCCGGAATGCCATCGGCCAGCGCCTTTCCCTCCGCGAACGGCACCACGGCGTCGTGGACGCCATGCATGACCAGCGTCGGGACCCGGACCAGCGCCAGGAGGGCCGAGACGTCGATCTGGCTGAACTGATCCTGAAGCCGAACAGCGTTTTCCGGAGACACCGACAGCCGCTGAAGCTCGTTGAAGGAGTCCATCGCCTCCTGACTGGCGGCGGGGACGAACAGCTGCGTGAATATCTGTCGGAACGACGGATCCTGCTGGCCCCAGCCTTGCCGCAT
>CAYWVA010000184.1:0-5472 GCA_964461545.1 uncultured Rhizobiaceae bacterium
TGCCGACGCTGGAGAACTCCTGGGCGTCCGTCTTGTAGAGCTTGTCGGTCAGGTTACGCACACCGGCCCGGACCTGCCAGCGGTCGTCGCCGGTGTCGAAGATGCCGAACAGCCCGACCAGCGCGTAGCTGTCCTGCTTCAGGACCTCGCGATTGTCGACGCTCAGCCAGGTGTCGTCACGGTAGCTGACGTCGCCGCCGAGGGTAATGCCGGCGCCCCCGGCAAGGTCAAAGCTGTGCGAGGCCGCGAACCGGGCGGTCCAGCGCGGGCTGAAAGGCACCTTGTCGTTGGTCCGGTCGATCTGGTCGTCCTGGAACTCGCGGTAGCGAGCGTTCTGGTAGCCGATCTGGGTGGACAGGCGCGTGCCCCGGCCGAACAGCATTCCACCCTCGAACTCCGCGCCCTGGATGCGCAGCTTGCCTGCATTGAGCACCGGGAAAGAGAAATTCGGAATCGGCGCCTCCGGGTCCACGATCTCGGCCACGCGCGCCTGGAAGTCCTTGTAGTCGGAATGGAACAACGCAAAATTACCAAACGTGCGGCCATCGGCCGAACTCGCCTTCAGGCCGAGTTCATAGGTCCAGACGAATTCCGGATCGAAGCTGCTGACATCGCCCGGCGCATTCGCGCGACCATTGAAGCCGCCGGACTTGAAGCCGCGGCTGACCGAACCGTAACTCATCAGCTGCTCGGTGAAGGTCCGCTGCAGCGACAGGGTCGGCGTCCACGCGCTCCAGGAAGCCGAATCCGAGAAGGCAAAAGTGCCTTCCAGCGGGGCAAAATCCGAGAAAGTGCTGGTGGTGCGGAAATAGTCCTTTTTCTCGTCCGTGTAACGTACGCCCGCACCCATCGACCAGTCGGGGGCAAACGCCCAGGTCATGTGTGCAAAGGCCGCGTAACTGCGGTTTTTCAGGTCATCATCGACGGTCCGCAAGAAACTGATCGGCGTGCCGGCGAGGGCGAGGAAATCGTCTGCATAGGCTTCCTGGTGGGATGGAACTTTCTCGCGCAGGTAATAAAGCCCGAAGATTGCCTGGACGGGGCCACCGTCGTCGTAATGAAACTGCAGCTCCTGGCTGGTCTGCTCCTGGTCGAGTTCGACCAGCACGTCGCCGAGCTCGAATTCGCTTGCATCGATGTCGATGAAGAAGCTGGTCTCGAGCTCGCGATACGCGGTGATACTCTTCAACGCCCAGGCGTCGTTCAGGTCCCAGTCCACGACGCCGGACACGCCCCAGTGATCGAGTTCCTGCCCTTCGCCTTCCGTGAAGGAGGTGCGACTACGGTAGTCGTACCTTTCGGTCGGCGCCGGACGAAGCGGTACGACGCCTAAGGCCAGGTCGAACTGGATCAGCGGCGCTTCCGGGTTACCGAGCGTGAGCTCATTCCGTTGCCGCGTATAGTCACCGGCGAGGGTGAACGACAACACGTCCGAAGGACTGAATTTCAGCTTGGCCCTGGCCGCCTGGCTGCCGTCGTCGTTGTAGCGGCGGCCGGTATCCGGGTCGCGTACGTAACCGTCGCTTTCGGTCCAGAGGCCCGCGAAGCTGGCCGCAACGGTGTCGCTCAGGCCGCCACTCGCGAACACCTTGGTCTCGAGCCGCCCGAAATCGCCGGCGCCGAACTCCACGGCGCCCCGCGGATCGCCGGCCGGATCAAGCGTGATGATCTTGATGGCTCCGCCGGCGGTGTTCTTGCCATACAGCGTGCCTTGCGGCCCGCGCAGCACCTCGATGCGTTCCACGTCGAACATGCTGAACAGCGCGCCCTGGATGCGTGAAAGGTAAACGTCATCGACGTAGATCCCCACGCCCGGGTCGAAGGTCTGCAGCGCATCGGGCTGGCCGATGCCGCGGATGAACACGTTCACGCTGGATGCAGAGCCGCGGCCCTGCACGATGTTGGCGTTCGGCACGGCGCCTTGCAGGTTGTCCAGCGCGCGCGCCTGCAGGTCCTGGAGGTCTGCCGCACCGAAGGCGCTCACGGCCACTGGCACGTCCTGGATGGATTCCTCGCGGCGGCGCGCCGTGACCACGATGGTGTCCACCGCGTCTGCGGCGGCTTCACCTCGTGTGTCGGCCGCAGGCTGCGCCTGCGGCGAACCGGGCGCCGCCAGCAACAGGGCGACTGCGGCCGTGATACCCATTGAACCAACTCGCAGAGTGGACATGACTCCCCCCAATTTGAAACCACACGTACCCGGCATCGGAGTCTGGATGCCTTGCCCGCGCGAGTCTCGTGTACCTTGGTACAGTTCCGGTGACCTTCCCGCCCTTGCCAGACTCCCTCGCAGCCTGGCCCCGGGGAGAAAAATGCTCAGCCTGATCGGCTTGATTGCGGGCCTTGGCCTGCTGATCGTGCTGACGATGCGCGGCATGAGCCTGTTCGTCGCCACCCCCTTGTGCGCCCTGCTGGTCGCGCTGACCTCCGGGCTGCCATTGCTGCCGCCGCTGGCCGTCGACCCTGGCCTCGACATGGTCAGCCGCTACATGGCCGGCTTCACCGGCTTCATCGCGAGCTGGTTCTTCGTGTTCCTGCTCGGGGCGCTGTTCGGCAAGATGATGGAGTCCTCGGGCGCAGCCCAGAGTGTCGCGCAGTGGATTACCTCCCACCTCGGCGTCAAGCGCGGCGCGCTCGCGATCGTGATTGCCTGTGCGGTACTGACCTACGGCGGGGTCAGCCTGTTCGTGGTGGCGTTTTCCGTTTACCCGATGGCGGTCTCGCTGTTCCGCGCCGCGGACCTGCCGCGACGCTTCATCCCTGCCACCATGGCCTTCGGTTCCGTGACTTTCACGATGACCTCGGCCGGCTCGCCGGAAATCCAGAACTGGATTCCGATGGAGCACCTCGGCACCGGGCCGCTGGCCGCCTGGGAGGCCAGCCTGGTGGTGGCCATCTTCATGGCGAGTTTTGGCTACTGGTGGCTAGTCCGCATGCTGGCGCGCGCCAAAACCAACGGCGAGGGCTTCGTCGGACGTGACGACGATCCGGAGGGCGAACGCGGGGACCTGCCGCATCCACTGCTGTCGCTCATGCCGGCGTTGCTGGTGCTCGGTTTCGCACTGACCCTGCATGGCCAACTCGGCACCTCGGCGCTGATCGTCGCCCTGCTGGCCGGCTGCATCGGCGCCGCGCTCACCAATCCGCTGCGCCTGCATGCCCCGGGGCTGGCCTTGACACAGGGCGGCATGGGCGCGCTGATCGCCATCGGCAACACTTCCGCCGTAGTCGGCTTCGGCACGGTCGCGCGCGCCTCGCCGGCCTTCGATGCTGCGGTGGACTTCATCACCGGGCTACCGGGATCAGGCCTCGTCAGTGCCGCGATCGCCGTCAGCCTGATCGCCGGCATGACCGGCTCCGCCTCGGGGGGGCAGGCGATCGCCTTGCCGATTCTCGGCCCCCACTTCATCGACCAGGGCGTGAATCCCGAGCAGTTGCACCGCGTGGTCTCCATTTCCTCCGGCGCGCTGGACTCACTGCCGCACAATGGCTACGTGGTCAGCACCATCCGGGCGATCTGCGGCGAAACCCATCGGGGGGCCTATCCGGCGATGGCCGCGCTCACGGTCGTCGTGCCCACGCTCGGGTTGATCCTGTGCCTCGCGCTGTTCGCGCTCGGCCTGTAGGGACCGCGGGACCGGACCGTCATAGGCCCCTTTCGCTCGGAAATCTTTATCTCGCTCAATGGGCCTATGACGTCCCGATCCCGCTGCGTCATCGGTCGGCGTGCTGCTGCGGTCCAGATCCAGAGAAGCTCATGATAATCTTTGCGCACTGGCTGACTGGATCGCGGCATGAATGACGAGCCTCTCTGGCGCCCCTCCCCGGAACGCATCAAGCAAGCGCAACTGACACAGTTCATCGCGGCCGTCAGCGGCATCCTGGCGCCAACTCTGCACGAGTGGGACGACCTGTGGCGCTGGAGTGTCGCTCACCCGGAGCATTTCTGGCCGGCCGTGTGGAAGTTCTGCGAAGTCCGCTCCTCGCACCGCTGGGACGTCGTGCTGGAGCATCCCGGCGCCATGCCGGGCGCACAGTGGTTCCCAGGCGCCAAGCTGAACTACGCGGAGAACCTGCTGCGCTTTGACGATCCTCGGCCTGCGCTCGTCTGGCGCGGCGAGGACGGGCGGCGGCGTGTGCACACCCATACCGAACTGTATCGCGAGGTCGCGCGGCTTGCCGGTGCGCTGCGGGCGCTCGGTGTCGGCCCCGGCGACCGCGTCGCCGGCTTCCTGCCCAATTGCCCCGAAGCGGTGATCGCAATGCTGGCGGCGTCCAGCGTGGGGGCGACCTGGTCGTCCTGCTCACCTGATTTCGGCATCCAGGGTGTCCTCGACCGTTTCGGCCAGATCCGGCCGAAGGTTCTGTTCACGGCCGACGGGTATCTCTACAACGGCAAGCGCATCGATTCGATCGAGCGCATCCGCGGCGTCCTCCAACAGCTCGAAGGCGTAGAGCGGGTCGTGCTCGTGCCCTTCCTCGATGCGGACGCAACCGCATCGGCATTACCCTATGCGACCGCCTGGGCGGACTTCCTGTCAGATGAAACGAAGCTCCAGTTCGCACAGCTCCCATTTGACCACCCGCTCTATATTCTCTACTCCTCGGGCACGACGGGAGTGCCGAAGTGCATCGTCCATGGCGCTGGCGGCACCCTGCTGCAGCACCTCAAGGAACATCGGCTGCACACGGACATCAGCCGGAACGATGTGGTGTTCTACTTCACCACCTGTGGCTGGATGATGTGGAACTGGCTCGTTTCAGGGCTTGCCAGCGGAGCGACCCTGGTGCTGTACGACGGCAATCCCATGCATCCTGGCCCGGAGGCGCTCTGGCGCATCGCCGAGGAAGAAAGTATCACGGTCTTCGGCACCAGCGCGAAGTACCTGGCAGCGGTGGAGAAGTCCGGCTATCGGCCCGCGGAGCAGCACGCCTTCGACAAGCTCAAGGCGATCCTGTCCACGGGTTCTCCGCTGATGCCGGCATCGTTCGATTTTGTTTATCGCCATATCAAGGCCGACGTGCAGCTCGCCTCCATTTCGGGCGGCACCGACATCGTGAGCTGTTTCGCGCTCGGTTGCCCCATCCTTCCGGTGTATCGCGGTGAACTGCAGTGCCGGGGTCTTGGCATGGCGGTCGAGATTTTCGATGACGAAGGGCGCTCGCATGTGGGCGAAGCGGGCGAACTGGTCTGCACGCGCCCCTTTCCCTCCATGCCGGTCGGCTTCTGGAACGATACGGACGGAAGCAAGTACCGGGCCGCGTACTTCGAGCGTTTCCCAGGAGCCTGGCACCATGGCGACTGGGCCAGGCTGACGCGGCACGGCGGGTTGGTCATCTACGGCCGCAGCGACGCAGTGCTGAATCCCGGGGGCGTGCGCATCGGCACTGCCGAGATTTACCGCCAGGTGGAAAAACTCGACGAGATCGTCGAATCGCTCGCCATCGGCCAGGACTGGGGCGACGACCAGC
>CAYWVA010000185.1:0-5460 GCA_964461545.1 uncultured Rhizobiaceae bacterium
TGCTGATCGTCTATAATATCGGGGTCAAAGTGCGCGACACCTTCGAGGTCAAGGAGATCGACGACGGGCGACGCGAAGGTGCATTGTGGTGATGATGGCGTAAACGCCGGCCATGCAGGCGCCGTGGCGCAAGGAGATCAACTGATGTCACACGCTGGGGCTCGCGTGCCCGGCTCCGCCAAGCCGATCGAGCTCTATTACTGGCCGACGCCCAACGGCTGGAAGATCACCATCATGCTGGAGGAATGCGGGCTCGCCTATGACGTGCGCTATGTCGACATCGCCAAGGGCGAACAGTTCGAGCCGCAATTCTTGCACATCTCGCCCAACAACCGGATGCCCGCCATCGTCGACCCTGAGGGTCCTGACGGCGAGCCGATCTCGGTGTTCGAGTCAGGCGCCATCCTGAAATATCTCGGCAACAAGACGGGAAAGTTCTATCCGCAGCGGCCGCGCCAGCGGGTAGAGGTGGATGAGTGGCTGTTCTGGCAGGTGGGCAATCTCGGCCCCATGGCAGGCCAGGCGCATCATTTCCGTAACTATGCCCGCGAAGAGATTCCCTATGCCATCACCCGCTATACCCGGGAGGTGACCCGCTGTTACCGGGTGATGGACCGGCGCTTGGCCGGGCGCGACTTCCTGGCCGGTTCCTACTCGATCGCCGACATGGCGTGCTACGGCTGGGTGAAGCCCTACAAGCGCCAGGGCCAGAACCTCGACGACTTCCCTAACCTCAAGCGCTGGTTCGAGAATCTTGCTGCCCGCCCGGCCGTCGAGCGCGCCCTGGCGGTGGGCGAGGAGCACCGCAAGCGACCCACGGATCTGAAAGGCGACGATCAGGCCTACGAGATCCTGTTCGGCGACGGTCAGCTGCGCTGAACCGCCTTGCGACAGCAAAGTCTGGCGACCAGTCCCGGTCGACTTCAGCATCCATTAAGCCTCCCCATTAAGCCGCTGTTGGCGGGTTGTGCGCAACATCGCCTTATCCCGACGCAAAAAGAACGGGATGGGACAGGCAAACAAGAACGAGGACAAGGGACCATGGACAACGCAGCGCTGACTGTGCCCCACGAGGGGCCGTGGAACAATTCACTGGTAGCGATTGCCGGGCCAGAAATGCTTTTCCGCCTCGGCCTGCGCTACTGCACCGGCCAGGAGGTGCCGCGCAACCTGGTAGAGGCCCACAAGTGGTTCAATCTTGCGGCCATGGGCGGCGACCGTCGGGCCCGCCTGTATCGCGGCGAAATCTCTCGTGAGATGACTGCGGGGGAGATTGCCGAAGCGCAGCGTCAGGCCCGCAACTGGCTCAACTCAAACTGAAAGGGCGGCACGAATCTAGTAGTTCGGGCCGTTGAGCGGTCCGCCCCTCAGATCGTGCCGAAACATTTCGCTCTCGAAGATGCGCTGGTCATAGTTGCGGCGATAGACCTCGGTCTGGAGGATGTCGACCTGGGTGTTGAACTGCGAGCGCGTGCTGTCGATCGGCGGCAGTTGATCATCGCCCGGGGCGTAGGCATGGCCCAAAGGCATGTAAGGAGGGGAATAAACGTGTCCCTGAGGAACCTCCTGGGACAGCGCCGCTGATGCGCTCCCCAGAGCCACTGCGACCGTGGCCACGACCGCCCACTTCCGAGTTGACGCCATGTTGCTGCTCCCGCCGATTCAACCAACCGCTGCTGTCAAGCAACTGTGTAGCGCAAATCTCGTTCCCGCGCAGCTAAGATTTCGCATTGTCCCGATTTGACACAAAGGCGCGACGGGCGCGGAACGCCAAGCCGGTGTGCTCAGCGCGGCCGGCTGGGCGGCGTGGTCGCTTGGAGCTGTCTGGTGAATTCGAGGGCAACGCCGCTGCCAAGGTAACGCACCACCCGGCCACGCATCTTGCCGAGCAGGACACTGGTGCCAAGGGCCGGGATCACATCGGTGTTGATCGCCGCGCCCGACAGCGACACGTCGATCACCGTGCAAGGATAGATGCGGCCATCGGGCAGCGTGATGTGGGACGCGTCGTTGGTCGCATCCTGGCGCGGGTGGCGGCGGTGGGGGATCGCCTCCTCATCGTCGGTGGAGCCCGACAGGGAGCGGATGCGCGATTGGATTCGCTCACGCCGTGGGCCACTGACCTGAAATGAGACGGCAAAGCCGCCCTCCACCGGAGGCCCGGTCACGGCCTCCAACCGGCCGATCTCCTGGATGTAGACGACAATGGAGAGCCCGACCGGCGGTGCGAAGCCGGTCAAAAACACGGCGCCGTCGGGCGACAGCTGCGTTACCTGGCACGGATGCTCGGTGGAATCGGGCAGCATGAAGCGTCCGAACAGAATGGCGCGCCGCCCCAACTCATGGGCGCTCTCGGCAGGCATCGGTTGACCAGTGGCGTTCACATTCGACCTCTAGGCTCGGATCGGTGCCTTGTGTGAATCTGCAGCTGCCATGATCTGGCTCAGTGTCGCTGAGCCTAGCGTGAGCGCTGTAAACGTCGCGTTAAGCGGCGCGCCGATCAGTCGGCCCGACCGCCCTGAACGAGCCTGAGCGGCACCGATCTGGCAGACCGATTGCTGAGACCGGAGATCTCATCGGGCAACCGATTCGTCCAGATGGCGATGATTGTCGACAACTCCATGTCGACCAGAAGATCGTGACCGAGCCAGTACGGCTCGCAAAACGGCATGACGGCGCATAAGGTGTGAACTGAGGCGCCATCGCTGCATTCGACCGGGGCGGCAAAAAACTCCAGTCCCACCATCTCGCCGCAGGCCGAGGCCGCTTTGAGGCGCGCCACGAAGGGCTCGCGACGGTCGTATACGCCATCCAGCGCCCGCAGCAGGCTGCACCGGTACATATCCGGCCAGCCGGCAGCGACAGCGCTGCCGGTGAGGCCGCCTCCCCACAATCGCACGATGCCGGTTCCCGCCAGCCGCCAGCGATGGCAGCGTGAGGTGCCGGGTCGTTCCATGATGCCGATCCAGGGCAAGATGGGCGCGATCTGGCGCGGCTCGATCTCCCGGCGGCTGGGCGCGCTGCGCTGGCCGCGCAAGCCGTTCCAATAAGTGAACAGGCATCTGGTGCCGGGGTGCAGGATCCCCTCCGGCACGGCGTCATCTTGCTTCAATTTGCTGTGTCTCGGCATCGCACCCCCCGTTTGTTCCCCATCGCCGTGTATCAAGGCTGCACCCTTCGCTTGCCCTGCTGCACGTGCCGTGCCAAGTGGGCCGGAGGCTCCCTGGATCTCCCCCGCCAGGTTGCCGTTTGGAGCTCTTCGCCGGCAAAAGGCTATCGGGATGAATGACTTTCGAGACCTCTATGGGGACCGCGACGAGGAGTCGCCCGAGGAGCTGCGGCGGCGCAGCCGGGCCATCAATGCGCCGGCCGCGGTGGTGTGGTTCATTGTGGCGCTGGTGGCGATCCATGCCGTGCGTCAGGCAATCGATCCGCACCTCGATCAATGGGTGCTGTTCACGTTCGGCTTCATTCCTATGCGCTTTTCGGTGCCCGAGGTTATCGTCCCCGGTCCGTGGTGGAGCTTTTTCACCCACGCGCTGCTGCATGCCAACTGGGTCCACCTCATCATCAACAGCGTGTGGATGCTGGCCTTCGGCAGCGTACTGGCGCGCCGCTTGGGGAGCGCCCGCTTTGTGCTCATCAGTGCGGCGGCCGCCGCCGCTGGCGCGGCCGCCAACCTCGCCTGGCATTGGGGCGAGTTGACCGTACTGGTCGGCGCTTCGGGGGCCATTTCGGGCCAGCTTGCCGGCGCCGTCAGGCTCATGTTCGCCGAGGGCGGCTCGCTGGCCACTCTCGGCCGGCAGCGCTTTGAGCACGTACGGGCGCTCAGTTTGGCCGAGACCTTCCGCACCCCCGGGGCGCTCATGTTCCTTGGCGTGTGGTTCGCCATCACCATCTTTGCCGGGGCGGTGAGTTTCGGACCGCCCGGCGAAGCGGCGCGGATCGCCTGGGAGGCTCATGTCGGCGGCTTCCTGGGCGGGCTGGGGTTGTTCGGGCTGTTCGACCGCGGCCCCAGAGGCTGACCGGCCAGCCCTTAACGAGGCCGAGCGTACTAGCAACCTAGTGAAGTGCCCATACGGTAACCGGCACACTGCTGACGGCGCTCAGGAGAAGCAAGAGCGGCACCAAACATCCTGCTGTCTTACCGACCTTGCGCTGGCGACCCTGGCGAGTCAGCGGAACGCCGAGCTTGCGCGACGCTTGCCCCTTGAGGGCCGAGAGGCCTATGGCCCGCTTCCACGAAAACGACAGGCCAGGAATTCCCCTCCGCTTGCGGCTCATTTCAGGTTTCCCCCTTGTGCTGAACGGCATGAGTGAACGCGGCGGCTAGGATTCCGGACGGCATGGCGACCATTCCGATTCCGCTCACCGCTGTTAAGGCGGCAAAGACCTTGCCGAGCGGGGTGATCGGATAGACGTCGCCATAGCCCACGGTGGTCAGGGTCGCGATCGACCACCACATGGCGCGCGGGATGCTGCCGAATGTCTCGGGCTGCGCGCCGCCTTCGGCCAGGTACAAAAGGGCGGAGGAGAAAACGACGAGCATGGCTCCAGCCCCGATGCTGACGGCGAGCTCGTAGCGCCGCGACGCGAGCGCGGCGCCAATCTGCCGCATGGCCGACGAGAACCGCCCCAGGCGGGCGAGCCGCAGGATGCGGATCAACCGCGCCAACCTGAGCAGGAAGCCGGCTTCGCCGCCGACCCCACTCAGGATGGAGAGCATTGCCGCGAGATCGATCAGCGCGGCCGGGGAGCGCATGAAACGCAACCTGCCCCTCAGTCCGGGGCCGTATCTGGGATTTTCAACCGCCGACCAGACGCGGGCGGCGTACTCGACGGCAAAGGTGCCAAGCAGCAGCCACTCGATGGAACTGAACAGCGTCTCGTGTCCCACCACGACGACCGGTTCGGTTTCGAGGATCGCCAATGCAGCAGACGCGAGGATGAGGGTGCAGATCACCGCATTGACAGACGACAGTCCGCCGCCGGCCTGCGCGGCCGGATCAAGCTGCTTAAACGCTCGCTTGCGCCAATCGATTTGGTTGATGACTATTCTCATGCGTGCCGCCGTCACCGCTGGCACGCGCAGCCGGGTGGCTTACGGCAGGTCTTGCTCCGCGCGATACAGCCATTCCCGCAAGCCTTGCTGTTGGTACAGACCTTGCAGCAGGCCTGCTGAACGGTCGAAACGATCAGCGACTCGGCCGGCAAGCTCAACGGAGGTGATAGGCCGAGCGCAAGGGCGAGAGCGAGCGTCTTCATTGAAACCCCTATCTTGCGGCCCTCTTGGCAGGGGCTTCTGAGTTCACCCGCATCTAACCACAAGTTGTGCAGCAAAACGATTGGATTCTTAGCAGCCGGAACCCCCGGCTTGGAACTCGCCAACGAACTGGCCCACTACCCGGCCGGCCGCAAAGGGTTCCCGATGCGGAGAACCTTTGCTAGTATTGTTGCCCG
>CAYWVA010000186.1:0-5424 GCA_964461545.1 uncultured Rhizobiaceae bacterium
GATTTCATCCTGAATACGTGCTATTATGGCGTCAGCAGGGAGAAAATTTGTTCTCTTTACGAAACCGAAAGGCTTTGATCCATGAAAATACCTCGCGAAACCAAGCCCGCGCTATGGGGCGCCGTCGCCGGTGCCGTTGCGGTGACCATCGTTGGATTCTCCTGGGGGGGCTGGGTGACCGGAGGCGCCGCAGATCAGTTGGCCAAGACGCAGGCAGACGCCGCGGTGGTGGCGGCCATTGCCCCGATCTGCGTCGAAAACTTCCAGCAGCAGCCCGATGCGGTCGCCAACCTGGCCGCGCTCAGGGAAACCAGCACGTATCAGCAGGCCGGGTTCATTGAAAAGGGCGGCTGGGCGACCATGGCAGGCTCCGAACGGCCGCATTCCGGCACGGCGCGGGCGTGCGCCGAGATGCTCAGGAGCCTCACCGTCCAGTAGCGATCTCGAAACGATGCCAGCCCTGAGCCAGCCCCGCGACAGCGAATCGGGGCTGGCATCCCATCGGCCGGGGCTCAATTGCACCTTGACCGAAGGAGTCGCTCACTTCGGCTAATCTGCCGCCTTCACCGTCGGCTGGCCGTCGGCATCCTTCTTTCGGATGGAGCTAGCCAGTGTCTCGGCTTGGTTCGCTCTCTTCGGCTTGTCTGCCGCCTCCTCCGTCGGCTGGCCGGAAGTATCCTTCTTTACAACGGAGCTGGCCAGCGTCTCGGCTTGGTTGTACGTACCGGTACTGCAGGGATAGTTCTTGTATGGCGCAAGATGGCAATTCGCGAAGGCGAAGCCGCCACTCGCTGAGAGCATCGTGGCGACGGCGAGGGACAGCAGGACCGTGCGCGTCATGGTATGTCTCCCTGTCGATGCGCCCGGCGCTGCACATGACCAAGCACAAGCGCCGAGCCTTGCCCCCACCAGGGCCAGTTTCATTGTCAAGGCATCGCTAGTCAACTTAAAATGGTCGGGCCGACCCGCCCAGATCGCCAGTCGCCTGAGACAATGCGCTGGTGCTGTGACTCTGACACCTGTATCCGTTTCGTCATCGCCGGGCTTGACCCGGCGATCCAGGGCTACAAGCTCAGTGCAAGTGGTTTCTGGATGCCCGGCTCAAGGCCGGGCATGACAATGGGGCGACAAATGTCAGTTCCGGAACACTAGCAATATCAAAGATATAGGGTGAATGGCTGGGGCGCCAGGATTCGAACCTGGGATCGCGGGACCAAAACCCACTGCCTTACCGCTTGGCTACGCCCCAACTGCCCGACAATAGGCACGGATATAGCGGCTGGATGTTGTCCGGGCAACGGTCGACGCGGGGGCGACCTCCCCTATACCTGATCCTTGGCTGCCGTCACCGCCCGCCTCCTGGCAGGCCGGAGCTTTCGCAAGGCCCGGCTTGCATCGTCACGCCACCGGGGCCAGATAGGTGCCGGTGCGGGCCACGGGAGCAACGGGACTTGGGGGCGCCGCCCTTCAGGAGGGAACTTGACCTGGATCGAACTGGCCATCGGCTTGGTGCTGCTGCTGGGCGGCGGCGAAGCCCTGGTCAGGGGCAGCGTCGGTGCCGCCATGCGCCTTGGGGTGTCGCCGCTGGTCATCGGCCTGACCCTGGTGGGGTTCGGCACCTCCACGCCGGAGCTGGTGGCCTGCATCCAGGCGGCGCTGGTCGGAGCGCCCGCCATCGCTGTTGGCAATATCGTCGGCAGCAATATCGCCAACATTCTCCTGATCCTCGGCGTCGCGGCGGTGATCATGCCGATCGCAACCACCAAGGAGGCGTTCCAGCGCGACGGCTCGGTACTGATCGCCTCCAGCCTGCTGCTGCTCCTGGTTATACTCAGCGGCAGCATCGGCCGCTGGACAGGCATGGCATTTCTCCTGCTGCTGGCCGGCTACCTGAGCTTCACCTATGTGACGGAGCGCCGCTCACCGGATGCGGCGGGTGAGGTCTATGCCGCCGAAGCCGCCGAGGTCGCCCCGCCCGGCGCCTCGTTGGCACTGTCCCTGGTGCTCGCCGTTGGCGGCATCGCAGCGGTGGTCATCGGGGCCGATCTGCTCATCCAGGCGGCGGTCGTCGTCGCCAGGAACTTTGGCGTATCGGAAGCCGTGATCGGACTCACGCTTGTTGCCGTCGGTACCTCCCTGCCCGAGCTCGCGACTTCGGTCGTTGCCGCTGTGCGTGGCCACGGCGATGTGTCGTTCGGCAACATTGTCGGCAGCAACATCTTCAATGCCCTGGGGATCGCCGGCGCCACGGCCGTCGTGGTGCCGATCGACGTCCCCGGCGAGATCATCCGCTTCGACGTCTGGGTGATGATGGCCACCGCCGTGCTGCTGGTGATGTTTGCCGTCACCGGCTGGCGGGTGAGCCGCAAGGAGGGAGCGGTGTGTCTCATCGCTTATGCCGGCTACCTGGCTGTCCAGCTGTCGCCCGGGATTCGCCAGTGGCTCGGTGTGGCGTGAGCGCCGCTTACACCGCAGTGCTGGCCAGCGCCGAGGCACCGAGGATCGGCCCGGTGCCGTCGGCCTGAAGCAGCGCCACACAAGTCGTGGCCTCGCCCATGATCGCCGGCTTGGGCAGCGACAGCCTCACGTCCCGCCCGTGCCACATGCCGGCCGGGATGATCTTGCGCACCACATTGGTATAGGCGATGGTGCGGCCGGCATTCTCCCCGCGCCTGATCTCGACGATAACCTGGGGAGCCAGCGACACCACCCACACCGTCGCCTCCTGTCGCAGCCCCTGTCTCGGCGCCGCGGCAATATCGATCCGCACCTCGCGCTCGCTGCTGGTGAGCGCCAGCGGGATGAGTCCGGTCGGGTCGCGCGCCCGCTCGCGGGCCAACGAGGCCAGCACCGCCTGGCGATCCGAGCCGACCATCTGGTCGCGGCCGTTGACCACCACCTGCGGCGTGTAGACGTGGCCGTCGCTGCGGCGCGCGGCATAGTCGCGCTGACGCTGGGCGCAGTCCGGAGAGCCCAACGTATCGCGCCATCCGAGATAATCCCAGTAATCGACGTTGAGCGACAAGGTGATGATCCCGGGGCGCTGGCTGAGTTCGGCCAGCAGCGCATCGGCGGGCGGACAAGACGAGCAGCCCTGACTGGTGAAGAGCTCGACCACCACCGGCCGGGCACCCGGTCCAGCGCCGGCCGACCCGAGCATGGCAGCGCCGGCGGCACCGGCAGACAGCACCGTGAAGGATCTGCGCGACAACAATGAACCAGTCATGGTGGCCCGATATAGGACGAACCCCGGCCGGGCGCGAATCACTTAGGAGTGAGGAGGTTTCCGGCTCACGGGGATTTGATTGGGCCGCCTGCGGCCCTGATTGCCGCACCCGGTCCTTAACTATATCGTTAAATCTTTGTTAATCCATCGGAAAAATCTTTTAACATTGCACGGGAGTGCGGCAATTGGCCGAGAGGCGGCAGGCGGCGGCAAGCCGGCCGGCGGCCGCTTTATCTCTGGTGTGTGATAGGAGCTTGAGATGGCGAGGCAATCCTTAGAATCCGCCAAGGTCGTTTTGAATGCGTTGATGCTGGAGCAGGCGCGCGACCGCGAGGCCTTGCAGGGGCTGATGAGCCATTGCACCAAGATGATCGAGACCCTGCAAAACATGCGTGAAGAGGAAGAGGCGCGCATCGACTCCGAGGCGGCCGAGCGCAAGGCAGCGGCGCGCAAGATCTTTGGAGATCTGATCGCTGTCGAAGAAGAGCGCAAAGAGCGGCTGTCCCAGCATATCAGCGATATTGCCGGCGAGGCTGCAGGTGGCGACGACTCCGCTGCCTCCGGCCACAACAGCGACAAGGCCCGCCCCGACGAACTGACCGGCGGCTCTGACTAGGTTTGCATCGTTCCGGCTTGGTGACGCACTTACGGTGGTGGGCAGCGGGAACACTGGTCCGTGGCCCGCGTTGCCACGCCCAAGGAGGGCGCCACATGGACCAGTCTGACGCCGATCGGGAGCAAGCAATGAGGCAGCTGGCAGCGCAGCTCCTGTTTCAGGTGGAACAGCGCGGCCGCCGGTTCACTCTGACCCGGAATGTCGACCTGTCGGCGCCCGTGCGAGGCGACAACCTCACATTGGAAGAGGCCGAAGACCTGTTGCAGACGTGGAAGCTGCGCGGCTTTCACGGCGGCTGATCGACGGCGGCTTTGCGTTATTCCACCTAACTGATGGCCCGCCAGCCGAGCACAACCGCCACTGCCCCGATGAGGCCGAGAAGGACGAGCCAGATCAGCCCCACGAGCCCCAGCAGCAAGGCAACGAACAGGCCGATGGCCGCACCGGCCACGCCGACCAGTGCGCTGGTCGCCGTGCCACGGGTCCCGGCGAATTGACGCGCCAGCCAGCCGGGGCCGGCGAACCGGTCATACAACACCCCGACTGCCGCACCGAGAACAAGCACAACAAGAAAACTGATAGCAACGTCGGGCATGATCATGGCTCCTGCTGCGAATCGGTTCGCTCAATCCAGTCTGCCGCCTGCCTGTTAACGAAGCATTTAGCTTAAATTTGAATGATGGCTCGGCGACAGGAACACAACTGCTAGCCAGATGATTGGTCCCGCATGATCAGGCGATCGCCACGAGATTGCGCCACGGTCCTCGTTGTCGAGGACGATTTCCTGGTGCGCACCTGTGCTGGTGAAGTTCTGAATGAGCGAGGCTTCCGGGTGCTCCAGGCCGCCAATGGGCCGGACGCCTTGCGGCTCCTGGAGGCATCGCCGCACGTGGCTGTCCTCTTCACCGACGTCAACATGCCGGGCGAATTCGACGGCCTCGGCTTGGCGCGGCGGGTTCGAGACCGCTGGCCCCACATCGCCATCGTGATCGCCTCGGGACGCGCCTGCCCGCAAGCGGACCTGTTGCCGGCCCGTTTCGTGCCAAAGCCCTATCTGCCCGATGCCATTGCTCGTATCGTCGGCGAGCTGATCAGCCGTCAGGACGAGCATCGTGCCGCGACTGATCTCGCCCCTGTGGCCGTCTAGACCGGACCATCGGCGAGAGCCCCTCCTGGCCGACTATATCGACGTCGATCCTGTACCCACTTGCATCCTCCGTGGGGGCCGGCGTGAGCGGAGTTGTCGACGCGGGGCCTAGAGCCTTGCCGGACATGCCAATTGAGGACAAACTCGGATGCCGATACGGGGCTCATCCGTAGAACGTTCGCCAACCACAAGGGAGGATTCGATGCACCTCAAGCCACTCCTTGGATATGCCTGCGCCGCCGCCCTGGCCTTTGCCGCGACATTGCCGTTTACCACCGCAGCACAGGCTCAGTATCCCGACCGCCCGATCACCATCGTCGTGCCGTGGGGCGCCGGAGGCGGAACCGACGCCACCGCGCGCATCATCGCCTCGGTGCTGGAGGGCGAACTCGGCCAGCCGGTCAACGTCGTCAACCGCACCGGCGGCTCGGGCGT
>CAYWVA010000187.1:0-5409 GCA_964461545.1 uncultured Rhizobiaceae bacterium
GGACGGGCGCATGACCTCGCGCACCCCCTGCCGGTCCCAGCGCCGGCGCACGTCGTCGGGCATGTCGGAGAACAGCAGATAGTGATCGACCGGATGCCAGATGGGCCCCTCGGTGAACTCGAACCCGGAGCCGAGCTGCAGGACCGGTGAGTGGTCGTCGATCAGCTCCCGGAACTTCGGGCTCAATGCCTCATGCGCCATTGCCGCTTCTCCTTGCTTGCGCCGCAGCGCTTCACGCCGCGAACCACTCGCGGCGCGGCATCGACATGGTCGTGGCGCCGGGGACCTGCATGTCGAGCCGTCCGGCAATCTGGCCATGTTCGACCCTGGCCGGCTTGTCGTGCACCGGCAGCAGGAAGCGCGAGGAATTAAGCAGCTTCTTGACCGCCGCCTTCTCGGCGCGCTTGGAGCCGGCGTGGTTGCCGGTCACCTGTGGCTCCATGGCCTGGGTCTGACGGAACGGCTCGATGATCTGGTCATGAATGTCGTAGATGACATCGCCGCAGATGGTGGCGAGACCCTCGGCGGTCTCCACGTGCACGTTCATCGAGCCTTCGGTATGGGCATTGGCGGCCTCGAGCACCACGCCGGGGATAAGCTCGATCGGACCGGAGAGCTCCAGGTCCTCGAAGCGCAGCGCGTTCTTGGTGTGCAGCCGGTCGAGCAGATGCTTGATGTCGGGCAGCGGGTATTGCGGATGCATGAGCCCGGACACCGAGCATTCCAGCTCGCGGCGATTGAGCACCACCGTGGTGTTCATCGGGAAATGGTCGTCCTTGCCGGCATGGTCGATGTGCAGATGGGTGTGCAGGATGTAGCGGATATCGCCCACCTTGAGTCCGAACTTGGCAAGCTGGTTCTCGATCATGTTCTCGTGGAACTGCAGGCCCCGCATGCCGAGCGATTCCATGATGGCGTTGTCGCGGTAGCCGGTGTCGACGACGATCGGGTATCTCCCGCCAAGGATCAGGAAGCCGTAGACGGGCACCCGGCGGGTGCGCCCGCAATCGCGTCCCAGCACGAGAAAGCTCGATTCGAGCTCGATGTCGCCGTAGTCGAGCAGCTTGATTTCGAGTGCCATATCATCCTCCCTGGTTGCCTTGTTGCCTCCCGTCGAGCCTGTAGACGCGGGCCGCGGTGTCGTGAAAGATCGCGTCGCGCTCGGCCTTGCTCATGCGGCTGGTGGCCTTGAGATAGGTCGCAACCAGATCGCCATAGCTGGTCCACAGCTTCTCGATGGGAAAGTTCGAGCCGAACAGACAGCGCTCGGCGCCAAACATCTTCACCACAGCCTTGACGATGCACGCGATATGCTCGGGATCGTTGCGGTGGATGAAGGTGCCGAGGCCCGACAGCTTGCTCACCACGTTCGGTTGATCGGCAAGCCTTTTCATGCCGTCGCGCCACTCAGACCAGCCCTGCTTCGACAAATCCTCCGCCATGCCGGCGTGCTGAAGGATGAATGTCACCTCGGGACAGGCGGCGGCGAGCCTGGCGGCGCCCGCCATCTGCGGCGCGAAGACTTGGAGATCGAACGTCCAGCCGTAGTCGGCGAGGGTTGCCACGTTGCGTTGAAACGTCGTGTCGGTGGCCAGATCCGGACGGCAAGCGAAACGATAGAGCGAATTGCGGTGCCAGTGGAGCTGCTGGCGCAAGCCCCGCATCAGGGGATATGTCCTGAGCTTGTCGAGCTGGGGGCGCACATCGGTGGCCGCGAAGTCGGCGTAACCGACGATGCCGTGCGGCCATCCCGACTCGGCTGCCACCCGCGACACCCAGGCGACCTCGTCCACAAACCAGTTGGGCGCCCAGTTGGCCTGGACATAGACCGACTTCACGACTCTGGATTCGGCGATGTCGGCGAGATACTCGCTCATCAGGTAGTCGCGCCGGATCGGCTCGTAGGGACCGAAGATGCGCGGTTGCATCGGCCCCAAGAGCCACGGCAGGTCCTTGCGTCGCCAGACGTGGTGATGGGCGTCGATGATCGCCGTCATGCCGCGCGGGCCCCCTTCAGCGACAGCACAGCATGGCACAGCCGCTCCACCGAGCTGCCATCGCCGATCTCGTCGACGAAGGGAAGGATCGACTGCATGGCCGCGGTGCGCGGCGCAAATCCGGCGTCGGCCGCGAGCGGGGTCAGCCAGACGATGCGCCACGCCAGCCGCGACAGGGTGCGCACCGCGTCGGTCATCGCCGCATGGTCGCCGCGCTCCAGACCGTCCGATACGATCACGACAAGAGCGCCGCGGGAAAAGCTGGCAAAGCGCGGAACGCCGAGAAAGGCCTGCAGGGCGTCGCCGATGCGGGTGCCGCCGTCCCAGTCGGCGACGGTTGCCGACGCCGCGGCGAGCGCCTGGTCGCGGTTGGCGAGGCGCATGGCGCGGGTGACCCGCGTCAGTCGGGTGCCGATCGTGAACACCTCGATGCGATCGCTGGCTCGGGCGAGCGCATGGGCGAAGCGCAAACTGCCGTCGGTGTGGGCCTTCATAGAGCCGGAGACGTCGATGAGCAGCAGGATGCGCCGCTGCCTGAGCTTGCGCCTGAGCCGCGGCAGGCCCAGCACTTCGCCGTCACGCTTCACCGCGTCGCGCATAGACCGGCGCATGTCCCAGGCATCGCCTCGGCTGGCGGGGGTGCGGCGGTAGGACAAGCGGCGCGGCAGGGCGGTGGGCGCCTGGCGGCGGAAACGGCGCAAGATCCCGGCCTCATCGCCCGGCGCAAATGCGCGCGCCGTGAGAAGCTCCACAGCGGCCGCCCGCTCTCCGGCGAGGTTCTGCTCGTCGGCTTCCGGCGGCTCCATGGTGCCGCCGCGGTCGTCGTCAACGCGCATCTCATCGTCGGCATCGAGGGCGTCTTCGGCCGACGCCAGGCTGTGACCGAGGAACACGAAGCGGAACAGCGCGTCGAACTCGGCGCGGCGCTCATAAGGGGGTCCGAGCGTGGCGGTGGCGGCGCGGTAGATGTCGGCCATGTGGCGCGGTCCCAGCAGGCCCACCGCTTCGATGAACGCGATGGTCTGATCGGGGCCCAAGGCAAAGCCGTGCTGGCGCAGCAGGCCGACAAACTCGACGAACGGCCGCAGCGGCCGCGGGAGTTCGGCTTGCGAGATCATGCCGCCTCGCCGCTGATGATGGCATCAAGCCGGCCGGCGACGAAGGTCAGGTCGTCCTGGTCCTTGAGCGCCACGCCGATGGCCCGCTTGAAGGCGCTCGGCCAGGTCGCGCCCTGGTCGTGGAGAAGCGTCGCGGCCTCGGCCCATTCCACCGTCTCGGCCACCCCGGGGCGCTTGGCGAGCGGTTCCTGGCGGAGCCTCCCCACGGCGGCGACGACCGCATCGGCGGTGGAACGTGCCACCGAGCTTGCCCGCATCATGACGATGTCGGATTCGCGCGCCGCGTCGGGATATTCGATCCAGTGATAGACGCAGCGGCGCCTGAGCGCCTCGTGCAGTTCGCGGGTGCGGTTCGAGGTCAGGATGACGACCGGGTGCTCATGGGCGCGGATGGTGCCGCGCTCAGGAATCGAGACCTGGAAATCGGACAGGAACTCGAGCAAAAAGGCCTCGAACTCATGGTCGGCGCGGTCGATCTCGTCGATCAACAGCACCGTTGAGTCGGGATGGCGCAGGGCCTCCAGCATGGGCCGGGCGATGAGGAACTCGTCACGATAGATGTTGACGTATTCGTCGCCCGCCTGGCGGATGGCCAGCATCTGGCGCGGGTAGTTCCATTCATAGAGGGCGGCGGCCGAATCCATGCCCTCATAGCACTGCAAACGTATCATCTGGCGGCCGAGCACCGCCGAGATCGCCTTGGCGGCCTCCGTCTTGCCGACGCCGGGCGCGCCTTCAAGCAGCAGAGGCTTGCCCAGCGCGAGCGCCAGATAGGCCGCCGTCGCAAGCCCCTCGTCGGCCAGATACTGGGCCGAGTGCAGCGCCGTGGCGAGCGTTTCGGGCCTGTCGATACCAACGATTTTCGCCTTGATCGCCATGGGCGAACTAGCGCCGCGCCTGCGGCCGGGCGCCGCCTTGGGCCTTGATGGCGCGCAGCACCCTTTCGGGCGTGATCGGCAAGGTGTCGACGCGCACGCCAACGGCGTTGAACACCGCGTTGGCGACCGCCGGCAGCACCGGATTGGCGCACATTTCGCCCGGCCCCTTGCCGCCGAAGGGTCCATCCGGGGCGGGTCGTTCGAGAACGGCGATGTTGTGGGCCGCGATGTCGCCCGGTCCCGGCATCACGTAGTCGTTGAAGTCGCTGGGCCCGTGGCTGCGGTCGGGATAGTACGGTTCCGTCGTCTCCCACAGGGCATGGCTCATGCCCATCCAGGCGCCGCCGACCAATTGCTGCTCGACCAGCCTGGGGTTGAGCGCCCGGCCGACCTCGTAGGCGCTGTTCATCTCGATCACCGCCACCTCGCCGGTCTCGTCATCGACCTCGACCTCGACGATCATCGCCGCATGGGCAAAGCACGACACCGGCGTCATCTCGCCGGTCTCGGGGTCGACATCGGACAGCGGGATGAGGAAGATGCCGCGCCCCGATACCGTCTTGCCCTGCTTGAACTGGGCGGTGGCGCAGGCCACCGAGGTGCTGATGGCGCGCGACGGGGCGCCCTTGACGTGAATGTTGCCCTTGCCGTCGGTCTCCAGGTCCTGCGGGTTGACTTCGAGTTCTTCGGCGGCGGCCTCCATCATCACCGCGCGCGCCTCCTTGGCCGCGGCAATGACCGCGTTGCCGACGCGGTGGGTGCCGCGCGAGGCGAACGAGCCCATGCAGTGCGGGCCGGTGTCGGAATCGGCGGTATCGACAAAGACGTCCTCCACCGGCACGCCCAGGGTTTCCGCGGCGATCTGGCGGGTCACCGACTTCATGCCCTGCCCCAGGTCGATCGACGACAGGGCGACGGTAAACTTGCCGTCGGGGTTGGAGTGAACGAGAGCCTGGCTCGGATCGCCGCCGAGATTCATGCCGATGGGATAGTTGATGGTGGCGACGCCGCGTCCGCGATGCTTGGTCATGCTCAGCGCCTCCGTGTTCCGAAAATGGACGAGAACCGGTTGGCGGCCGCCGGTCGCGGAGGCGGCTGTGCTGGCTCCTGGGGCGGTGGGGCCGACGCAGGTTGAGCGGCAACCGGTGCAGGCTCGCGAACCGGGGCGGGCCGCGGCGGCCGCGGCGTCGGCGCGGAGCGGCGGCGCTCGCCGATCCTGCCGTTGTTATCGGTGACAGTGCGCGCAATGACCGCCCGCTCGCCGCCGCCGCCTGTCAGCGACGACATTTTCCGGAATTCCTCGCGGATCGGCCACTCGGCCTTGTCGGCCGCAACCTGCGCGCACTCGATGAGGGCGCAGTTCTTGGCTTCGCGGCGGTGGGCCTTCATGTCGCCGTCGCGATAGGCATTGAGGAT